>NZ_JBFNEH010000002.1:0-127953 GCF_040797425.1 Symbiobacterium sp.
CCTGCGACCGCGACGAGTTCGTCTACCACGAGATGGGCGCCCACGTGCCCCTGGTCACGCACCCCAACCCCCGGAAGGTTCTCATCGTCGGCGGGGGTGACGGTGGCATGGCGCGCGAGGTCGCCCGCCACCCCAGCGTCGAGCACGTGGATCTAGTGGAGATCGACGAGCGCGTCATCGAGTGCTGCAAGACGTACTTCCCGCAGATCTCCGTCGCCCTCCGCGAGAGCCCGAAGGTGCACGTGCACGTGGAGGACGGCATCCAGTGGGTGCGGGAGCACCAGGCGGAGTATGACGTGATCATCATCGACTCCTCTGAGCCCATCGGCCCCGGGGCGGGGCTGTTCAGCGCCGAGTTCTACGCCAGCGCCTACCGCTGCCTGAAGGACGACGGCATCCTCGTGGCGCAGACCGAATCCCCGTGGGTAAACGCCCCGGTCATCCAGCAGGCGTACCGGGGCATCCGCCGGTCGTTCCCCATCACCCGGCTCTACACCTGCAACGTGCCCACCTACCCGACCGGGCTCTGGACCTTCACGCTGGGCTCCAAGAAGTACGACCCGCTGGAGGCCCGGCCGGAGGAGCGGATCGGTGCTCTCGGCCGCCTCAAGTACTACACGCCCGCGGTTCACTTCGCCGCCTTCCAGCTGCCGGGCTTCGTGGCCGACCTCGTGGCGGCGGAGGAGGAGCGGCGGTAGCCATGGGCGGGCGCAACTTCGCCGGTTTCCCGCACATCGAGCGGCTGGCTGACTTCATGGCGTCGTCGGACGACTACGCCTCCGCCCGGGCGGTGCTCTGGGGAATCGGGCAGGACTTCACCACCTCCTACCGCCCGGGCACGCGGTTCGGCCCCGTGCGCATCCGGGAGGCCTCGTACGGCATCGAGGAGTTCAGCTACCATTCCGGCCAGAGCCTCACGGAGAAGAACTTCTTCGACCTGGGCGACGTGGCGGTGGTCTACGGCGACGTGCGCGAGAGCCTGGCGCGGGCCGAACAGGTGGCACGCCGGCTCTTCGCCGATGGCAAGCTCTCCCTGATGATGGGCGGCGAGCATCTGGTCACCCTGCCCGTGGTGAAGGCGGCGTACGAGAGGTACGGCGACGACCTGGTGCTCTTGCAGTTCGACGCCCACGCGGACCTGCGGGAGGAGTACCTGGGCAACCCGCTCTCCCACGCCACGGTGATGCGCCGCTGCCTCGACTTCCTGCCGGCCCGGAACCTCTACCAGTTCGGCATCCGCAGCGGCACGCGGGAGGAGTACGAGTTCGGCATGAGCCAGTGCCACCTCTTCCCCCACGAGGTTCTGGAGCCGCTCCGACGAGTGGTCCCCACGCTGGGGGACAGGCCGGTGTACGTCACCATCGACATCGACGTGATGGACCCGGCCTTCGCGCCGGGAACCGGCACACCGGAACCCGGAGGCATCACCAGCCGGGAGATGATCGACGCCCTGCTGGCGATGCGCGGCCTCAACGTGGTGGCGCTCGACGTGGTGGAGGTGGCCCCGGGACTCGACCCGACCGACCGGACGCCGGTGCTTGCGGCCAAGTTGCTGCGCGAGGCGATCCTGGCGTTCGGCTAATGAGAGATAGGAGGACGGACCGGAGATGCGCGTGATCGAGAGCGTCAAGAGCGAGATTCGGCAGGCCCTGGCCGACGCGGTGACGCGGGCGGCCGCGGCCGGCCAACTCGTGGGCCCGGCCCCGGAGATCATGCTGGAGAGCCCGAAGGACAAGGCTCACGGAGACTTCGCAACCAACCTGGCCATGGTGATGGCCCGGCAGGAGAAGAAGCCGCCGCGCGTCATCGCCCAGGCGATCGTCGACCACCTGGAGACGGAGGGCACCTGGATCGAGTCGGTGGAGATCGCCGGACCCGGCTTCATCAACCTGCGGCTGCGCCACGGCTGGGTTCACCAGGTGCTCCCCGCCATTCAGGCCGAGGGGCCCGACTACGGCAAGAGCGATCACGGCCGGGGGCAGAAGATCCTGCTGGAGTACGTGAGCGCCAACCCCACCGGTCCCATGGTGTTGGTGCAGGCCCGCGCCGGCGCCTTTGGCTCTGCGCTCGCCCGCCTGCTCAACTGGGCCGGTTACGACTGCAAGACCGAGTTCTACGTGAACGACGCCGGCAACCAGGTGAAGATCCTGGCCCGCACCGTCGACCTGCGGGCACAGGAACTGCGCGGGGCAACAGTGGAGATTCCCGAGGGCTACTACCCCGGCGAGGACGTCATCGAGTGCGCCCGGCACCTGCTGGAGCAGTACCCCGACTTCCTGGAGCGGCCGGAGGAGGAGCGGCTCGCCTTCCTTGAGACCTGGGCGCCGGAGTACTTCCGGAAGGGCCACGAGGAGGTGTTGCGCCGCTACGGCGTCGAGTTCGACCGCTGGTTCCGCGAGCGGAGCCTGCGGGAAGCGGGGGCGCCGGCCCGGCTGGTGCAGTGGCTGCTGGATAAGGGCGAGGCCTACGAGAAGGACGGCGCCATCTGGATGCGCACCACCGCCTACGGCGACGACAAGGACCGGGTGCTGGTGAAGTCTGACGGGGAGTACACCTACTTCGCCGCCGACGCCTGCTACCACAAGGACAAGTATGACCGGGGCTTCACCACCCTCATCGACATCCTCGGCCAGGACCACCACGGCTACCTGGGCCGCATGAAGGCGATGGTGGAGTGCCTCGGCCACCCGAGGGACTCGCTGGAGATTCTCTTCACGCAGATCGTCCGCCTGTTCAAAGACGGCCAGGAGTACCGCATGTCGAAGCGGAAGGGCAACTACGTCACGCTGGAGGAGCTGCTGGAGCAGGTTTCGGTGGACGCCGCCCGCTTCTTCTTCCTGATGCGCAGCCTCGACACGCACATGGACTTCGACCTGGACCTGGCCAACCTGAAGTCCAGCGACAACCCGGTCTACTACGTGCAGTACGCCCACGCCCGCATCTGCTCGATCCTGCGGCAGGCGAAGGAGCAGGGCATCGACGTGCCTACCGCATCCGAGGTGGACCTCAGGCTGCTCTCCGACGAGTCCGAAGTCGAACTCATGCGCAAGCTGGCCGAGTTCCCCGAGGAGGTCATCGGCGCCGCGGACTCCCGGGAGGTGCACCGCATCCCGCGGTTCCTCAATGAGCTGGCCACGGTGTTCCACCAGTTCTACACCCGGTGCCGGGTGGTGACGGACGACCCGGCGCTCACCCGGGCCCGGCTGGTGCTGGTGGATGCCACCCGGATCGTGCTGGCCAACGCCCTGGGGATCCTCGGAGTCTCGGCGCCCGAGCGGATGTAACGTGTGATCGAATGGGGTCTGCCCGATCGCGGGCAGGCCCCTTTTGCGCGCCAGGGAGACGTGGAAACGGCCGCACTCGGTGGGCTCGCTGTGTACATGCTGACGGGCAGATCGGCTTTCTGGGCGATGGGCCTGGCTTCGGGCCGGGTGATCAGCCCCGTTCTCGCAGGTGCTACCGTCATCGTGGCGTTACTGTACAACACCCTCTGGGCCCGTACCGAGAAGTACCCGCGCCGCTACCCGAGTTTCTGGTGGTAAACGGGGCGGTGGCATAAGAAGCTAACCCGCCCTTGGTGCTTTCGTGCCCTCAAGGATGCCCGTTCCCGTGGTACGATGGACGCGGTGTGCCACGGGTGTGCGGCAGCGGCCGTCGGACTGCAGGCGGCCGGATGCGGGAAGGAGAGGGTGCGCATGCCTGCCTCTGCCTACGGGCCGGAGTTTGAAATACTGGAAGTGCTGCCGGTCGGCATCTCACCCAGCGACGAGGTGTTGCGGGCGGTGCGGTGGGCGCACCAAGGCCGGACTTACCTCAGCCCCGACAGCTCCACGCACATTGTGGCGGAGTACCTACAGGGCCGCAAAGCGCGCATGGCCACCGGCCGCTACGAGGAGCTGACGCCGCGGGAGCAGGAGGTCTTCCGGCTGTTGGTGGACGGTTACACCAACAAGGCCATCGCGCGGGCGCTGTATATCAGCCCGAAGACGGTGGACACGCACCGGGCCAGCATCATGCGCAAGCTGGAGGTCAACACGTTCCCCGAACTCGTGCGGTACGCGGTTTCCATCGGCCTCCTGGAGGTCGAGCCGGAGGAGTCGGTGTTGTAGGCGCACACCAAACCTTTGATATGTTACAATGAACGGAGCCCGCACGCGGGTGCGGGCTCCGTTCGCTTGTCTGCGCTTATTCTACAGGTTCGCCGTTGATCTCGATGCGGTGGGTAATCTTGGCGCCGTGGCTGAAGAGGGCGCCCACGGAGCAGTAGCGCTCCTCCGAAAGCTGGACCGCCCGCTTGACCTTGTCCGCGGGCACGTCGTTTCCGAAGACCCGGTAGATCACGCGAAAACGATCGTAGTACTTGGGGTACTCCTCCCGCGCCTCGGCCTCCACCGCCACCTCCACCCGGTCGAAGTCCACCCGCATCTTCTGCAGGATCGACACGATGTCCATCCCGGTGCAGCCGCCCAGCGCGGCCAGCAGCAGCTCCCCGGGCCGGGGGCCTCTGTCCTCGCCGCCGACCTCGCGGCTTGCATCCATGACGATGGTGTGACCGGAACCCACCCGGGCTTCAAACGCCATTCCGCCGGCCCAACGGACCAGAGCCTCTCTCATGTGGAAGATCACCTCGATACGTGATTCGTCGCTTATTGTGCATCGCCTGCCGAACCTTTTTCCCCCGTGACGCGCTCTTGATGGCGAGAGGCGTTCGGCGGCAGGGGCGCGCCGAGAAGGAGGGGATACCAGCGTGACCATGGAGGAGCGCTTCTTCGCACTCTACCGGCACGAGCAGGGGAAACTCTACCGGACCGCCTGGGCGATTCTCGGTAACGAGGCCGATGCCGCCGACGCGCTGCAGGAGGCCACGATCCGCGCCTACCGGGCGTTTGGGCAGCTCCGGGGCGGGGACGTGGCGTTCTCCGCCTGGATGCGGCGCATCCTCGTGAATACCTGTACTCAGATCCTGCGCAAGCGCATGCGGGTCATCCCCGTGGAGCGGCCCGAGGACCTCACCGCACACCCCGTCACGGAGGTGGACCTGCCCCTGGACGGGGACGTGTGGGACGCGGTGCGCAGCCTGGACGAGCGCTACCGGGCCGTGGTCGTGCTGCGCTTCCTGAACGACATGCAACTGGAGGAGATCGCCGCGGCCCTGGACATCCCCCTGGGCACGGTGAAGTCGCGCCTGCACGCCGCGATGAAACAGCTGCGCAACCGCCTGAACGCTCTCGGGGAACGAAAGGAGGGGCGCGGAGTCGATGCAGTGTGAGCAGATCCAATCGGAGCTGATCGCGTACCTCCACGGTACGCTCTCACCGCAGGAGCGCGCCGCCATTGAGGCACATCTGATGCAGTGCGAGGCCTGCTCAGAGGAGGCCAACGCGATGCGAGACATCAGCGACAAGCTGTCCCGGGGGCTCAAGGAGTGGGTGAACGAAGGGGTGTGCCCGCCGGATGTGGCGGAGCGCATCCAGCGCAGCCTGCGGGGCGAGAGCCGCCGCTTCACCCGGCGGCGCGCGGCCGCCGCGATCACGGCGGTGGCGGCCGCGGCTGCGGTGCTCCTGTTCGCCCTGTCCACCCAGCCCCAGTTTGCACAGCAGGTCGCGTCGGTGCCCTTCCTGGGGGCGCTCGCGGCCCACCTGCTGGAACCTGACCTGGAGATCCACCTGGACCCGCAGCAACGCATGACCGCAGCCCTCTTCCGGCCCCAGCGGTCGGTGAAACTGAACGTCACCGCAGAGGCCGAAGGGCTCAAACTCACGGTGACCGCGGCGGCGCTGAGCGACCAGTCGTTGCGCATCGCCTACACGCTGCGGGGCGAGGGGCTCACGCTGCCGGAGGACGAGAGGGCGCTGATGCCCACCGCCAGCACCGAATCAGGGCCGCTCACCTGCCGGTCGCTCACCGCAGAGCAGGGCCGGGGGGCGATCCACTTCCAGCTGTACTGCGATGCGGCGCCCGCAGGGGAGGCGATCAGCCTGACCGTGCCGCCGCTGCCCCGGGAGCAGGGAGGCACCTTCCCGTCTCTCACCGCCACGTTCAGCTACTAGAAGACGACATGCAGGCAGGGAGGCACCGTCCTCCCTGCCTGTTGCATAGGCTGGTGGGCGTCGGCGTCAGATTCCAAGGAGTCCGGCGAATTTTCGGCGAAGAGAGGAGGTGTGGCGCATGGCGCGAGAGCCCAGGATCGGGCTGGCCCTCGGGGGCGGCTTCGCCCGGGGCGTGGCGCACATCGGCGTGCTGCAGGCCCTGGCGGCGCATCGCATCCCGGTTCACGTCGTGGCGGGCACCTCTGCCGGCAGCCTGGTAGGCGCGCTCTTCGCCGCGGGCTGCGACCCGGGGCAGATGGAGCGGCTGGCCGGTGAGATGAACTGGCGATCGCTGGTGCGGCTGCGCCTGCGGCGCGAGGGCCTGCTGGACGCCAGCGGGCTGGAGCGCTTCCTGGTGGCCCGGGTGGGCGACCTCCACTTCTCCGACCTGTGCCTGCCCTTCGCCGCCGTGGCCACTGACCTGCTGACCGGGCAGGCCGTGCTGCTCACCCAGGGTCGGGTGGCCACCGCCGTGCGGGCCAGCTGTGCGTACCCTGGCCTGTTCCTGCCGGTGCGGTCGGGCCAGCACACCCTGGTGGACGGCGGCATCAGCCAGCCGGTGCCCGCGGCGGCCGCCCGCCAGATGGGGGCAGACCTGGTGATCGGCGTGGAGCTGAGCCAGGGGCGGAGCCCGGCCCAGCCGCCCCGGAACTTGATACATATCATGCTCGAGAGTCTGGCCCTGGTGCAGCAGCCCCTGATCCGGGAGTCGGCGGCCGACGCCGACGTGCTCATCCGGCCCGACCTGCAGGAGTTCAGCGTGTTCGAGCTGGACCGGGTGGGCGAGCTGGTGGCCCGCGGCCGGGCCGCCGCCGAGGCGGTGATCCCCCGGATTCGGGCTCGACTGGCCGAACTGTCCGGGCGGGCGGCGGAGCCGGGGCAGGCGGCGCACTGATGCGCGGCCGTGTCCGGTGCGGATCCGGCAGTCGGCCAGCACAAAGGCGGTCGCGCCGCAGGCGCCGCCAGCACGGGCCCGGCGGTGGGCCGGGGCTCTCACGGCGTCCATGCGTCAGCCAGCCGCGCGGGAGGGAGAGGCGTGATCGACCAGACGCGACTGCTCAAGGCCCTGATGGACGTCATCGACGAGGGCATTCACGTGGTCGATGAGAGCGGCGTGACCGTGCTCTACAACCACCAGGCGGGGCTGAACGACGGCCTCACGCCGGAAGAGGTGGTCGGCCGCCACCTGCTCGACGTGTTCCCCTCGCTCACGCCGGCCACCTCCACGCTGCTCAAGGTGCTGGCCACCGGGCAGCCCATCCCGGCCCACGAACAGACCTTCACCAACTACAAGGGCCAGCGGGTGACCACCGTCAACTCCACCCTGCCGATCTTCCACGAGGGCAGGCTGGTGGGTGCGATCGAGGTCTCCAGGGACGTCACGCGGGTAAGGGAGCTCTCCGAGCGGGTGGTCGGCCTGCAGGCAGAGCTGCTGGGCCGGAGGGGCGGCCGGAGCGCCGGGGCCAGCGGCGCCAGGTATACCATGGACGACCTGGTGGGCGAGCACCCGCTCATGGCAGCGGTGAAGGAGAAGGCGCTGAAGGCCGCCTGCAGCGACTCGCCGGTGCTGGTCTGCGGCGAGACGGGCACCGGGAAGGAACTCCTGGTGCACGCCATTCACGCGGCCAGCTCCCGGCGGCGCCGCCCGCTGGTGGCGCAGAACTGTGCCGCACTGCCGGAAGGGCTACTGGAGTCGCTGCTCTTCGGCACGGCCCGGGGTTCGTTCACGGGCGCAGAGGACCGGCCCGGGCTCTTCGAACTGGCCGACGGCGGCACGCTCTACCTGGACGAGATCAACTCGATGCAACCGGACCTGCAGACGAAGCTGCTCCGGGTGCTGCAGGACGGCCGCATCCGCCGGGTAGGCGAGACCGTCGAGCGGCAGGTGGACGTGCGGGTGATCGCCTCCACCAACGAGGACCCGGCGGCGGCTGTGGCGGCCGGACGGCTGCGGCGCGACCTCTACTACCGCATCAACGTGGTGACCCTGGAACTGCCGCCGTTGCGAGAGCGCCGGTCGGACATCCCGCTGCTGGTCGAGCACTTCCTGGCGAAGCACAGTGCCCGCCTCGGGGTGGAGCCGCGCCCGCTCAGCCCCGAGGTGGAGCGGCTGTTCCTCACCCACACCTGGCCCGGCAACGTGCGGGAGCTGGAGCACGCTCTGGAGGCCGCCCTGCAGCTGGCCAGCGGCCCGGTGATCACCGTGGCCGACCTTCCGGCCCACCTGCAGCGGCTCGCGGCGGAAGAGCCTGTCCAGCACCCTGACGGCTGGTCGCTGCACGAAGGGACAACGGTCCCCCGCAGCCAGGGGGGACGCTCACACGTGCACCGCGGCGACGGGCATACGCTGCGCCGGCGCCTGGCATATCTGGAGCGCGCCGCGGTGGAGAAAGCCCTGGAGGAGGCCGGCTGGAACCTGAGCCGGGCGGCCCGCATCCTCGGGCTGCCGCGGCAGACGCTGCAGTACCGCATGAAGGTGCTGGGCCTGAAACGACCCGAGCACATGCCGCACCCCTGAGCCCGCCGGGCCCAGGGGTCCATCCTGGCCTCTGCGCTTTCGGGCTCTACCTCCCAGCAGATGGGCGCCGCCGAGCGGTTCCAGGGGGAGGGGGCCGCGGCGGAGCGGGTGGTGCTCTGCGGTCCGGAGGGGATAGCGACCACGGGCACGGTGGGCCAGGTCACGCTGCCTCCTCAGGCGCTGGGGCCGATCCGCACCTTCTGCGCCGAGTACACGCAGGGGCTGGAGCATGCGTATACCTTTACCTTCTACGCCTCCCTGGTGGCCCTGCTCCTGGGCGCCATGATGCCCGGATGGCCGGGCAAGGTCGTGCGGCGCGGTGAACCAGCCTTGCAGGTGAGTCCCGCGGACTAGTCGCCCAAGTTTCGGCACATCCGCATAACAATGGGCCCTTATGCCGGGTTTTCGGCATAGGGGCCCTCTTTTTCATGCGCCCGCCGTGTTGGCACGATTATTGCAATTCCCACTCGTCAGGGAGTGATTCAGCAATGGCGATGGGCTGTCCCTACGGGACGCACCGGGTGCTGGAGCCCAAAGGCAGCCTGCCCCAGCCGGCCTGGCGGCTCGACAACGACCCGGTGATCTACGACAACGAGATCCTCATTGACGTGGAGCGGCTGAACATCGACTCGGCCTCCTTCCGGCAGATCAGCGACGAGGCGGGGGGCGACCCGGATCGCATTGCTGCCAGGGTCATGGCCATCGTGGCGGAGCGGGGGAAGATGCACAACCCCGTCACCGGGTCGGGCGGCATGCTGATTGGCACCGTGCGGGCGGTGGGGCCGGCGCTCCGGACCGATCTCAGGCCGGGCGACCGCATTGCCACACTGGTGAGCCTCAGCCTCACGCCGCTGCACCTGGAGGCGGTCCGCGCGGTCCGGCCCGAGGCCGACCAGGTGGAGGTCACCGGCACGGCGATTCTCTTCGAGACCGGGATCTATGCCCGGCTCCCGGACGACATCCCCGACGCCCTGGCCCTGGCGGTGCTGGACGTGTGCGGCGCCCCGGCCCAGACGGCCCGGCTGGTGAAGCCGGGGTACCGGGTGCTGATCCTGGGCGGAGGCGGCAAGAGCGGGCTGCTCTGCAGCTACGCCGCCCGGCGGGCCGGCGCGGCCGAGGTGATCTGCTTCGACTACAGCGAGGAGAGCCTGGCTCGGGCGCGGCGGCTCGGCGCGGCCCACCGCTACATCCAGGGCGACGCCCGCGATGCCCTGGGCGTGCTGCGGGCGGTGGGGGAGAAGGTTGACCTCACGCTCTCGCTGGTGAACCTGCCCGGGGCCGAGATGGGCGCGATCCTGGCCACGAAGCCGACCGGCACGATCTACTTCTTCAGCATGGCCACCTCGTTCACCGCCGCGGCCCTGGGGGCTGAGGGGGTGGGAAGCCAGGTCGAGATGCTGATCGGCAACGGGTATTACCCGGGCCACGCCGAACTCGCCCTGGACCTTCTGCGGGAGAGCCCCGCCCTGCGGGAGATCTTCACCGAAATCTACGCCTGAAACCCGGTGCACGCCCGTGTGAGGGGCGATCTGATCCGGGCCGGGGCCGCCCGGAACAGGACCTGCACCGGATGGGCGAGGACCAGCCACCGGAGGAGGGACCGGGTCGGGTGAGTTCGGTGGCCGTTCAGACCTCTTGAGGCAAGCAGGACCGGAAGCGCACCGACGTGTGTGGGAGGGACGACGGCATGCTTTCGAAGCCGCGCGATTGGCGGGAGATTCCGCTCTGGGCCGACGCGACGGAGGAGCAGTGGAACGACTGGCGCTGGCAGGTGAGCCATCGCATCACCAACCTGGCGCAGCTGAAACAGGTGATGAACCTCACCGAGGAGGAGGAGCGGGCGATCACCGACTCCGCGCACCTCTTCCGGCTGGGCATCACGCCTCACTACGCCACGCTCATCGACCCCGACGACCCCAACTGCCCCATGCGGCTGCAGGCCGTTCCCAAGTATGCAGAGCTGGCCTGGGCCGACTACGAGATGGGCGATCCGTTGCACGAAGACGTGGACTCCCCCGTGCCGGGCATCACCCATCGGT
The DNA here is from genome assembly GCF_040797425.1 of Symbiobacterium sp. NCBI lineage: Bacteria > Bacillati > Bacillota > Clostridia > Eubacteriales > Symbiobacteriaceae > Symbiobacterium > Symbiobacterium sp. Next base: position 10,647 of record NZ_JBFNEH010000002.1, read on the forward strand.
ACCCGGACCGGGTGCTCTTCCTCATCACCCATGAGTGCTCGCTCTACTGCCGCCACTGCACCCGGCGGCGCATTGTGGGCGACCAGGAGGCCATGTCCACCGCCATGCTGGACCGGGCCATCGCCTATATCCGGGAGCACACCGAGGTCCGGGACGTGCTGATCTCCGGCGGTGACCCGCTGGCGGTGCCCGACCGGCGGCTGGAGTACGTCATCAAGAACCTCCGGGCGATTCCCCACGTGGAGATCATCCGCATCGGCACCCGCATGCCTGTGGTGCTGCCGCAGCGCATCACCCCCGAGCTGGTGAGCATGCTCCGGAAGTACCACCCCATCTGGCTGAACACGCATTTCAACCATCCCTTCGAGGTGCAGCATCCGAAGGCGCGGGAGGCGATGGAGCGGCTGGCCGACGCCGGCATCCCCACGGGGAACCAGTCGGTGCTGCTCAAGGGGGTCAACGACTGCGCCGTCGTCATGCGCCGGCTGGTGCACGAGCTCGTGAAGGTGCGGTGCCGTCCCTACTATATCTACAACTGCGACCTTTCCGAGGGGCTGAGCCACTTCCGCACGTCGGTGGCCAAGGGGCTGGCCATCATCGAGGCACTGCGCGGCCACACCTCGGGCTTCGCGGTGCCCACGTACGTCGTGGACGCCCCGGGCGGTGGCGGCAAGATCCCGGTGATGCCCCAGTACCTGATCGCTCGCTCCGACGGCCGGGTGATCCTGCGCAACTTCGAGGGGAAGATCAGCATCTACCACGAGGGCGCGCCGGAGGACCACATCGAAGACGGCCGGTGCACCATCTGCGGCACCGACCACAGCGAGATCCGCATCGGCCCGGCTGCCGAACTCTGGGCGGTGAAGCCGCGGTCGGGCGAGGTGAACCTGCCGGAGGGGGTCACCCGAGTGGGCCGGCCGCAGCCCGTGATCACGCCGGAGCAGCTGGCGGCGCTCGGGACCCTGGAGCCCGGAGCGTCTGCCGAGCCTGCGGCCCCTGCGCCGCAGCAGGAGGCCGGCGATGACTGACGCTCTGGCCCGGCGGCTGCTGGAGGCCGTCCTGCGGCGCCCCGGCCCGTCTCCGGCCCGCATCAGCCTGGTGGGCCTCTGCAAGAACGCGGGCAAGACCGTGACGCTCAACCGCCTGGTCGCGGCCGCCGCGGCGCTGGGGCACACCCCGGGGCTCCTCTCCACCGGGCGGGACGGCGAGGCGGTGGACGCGGTGACCGAACTGCCCAAGCCCCGCGTCTGGGCGCCGGCGGGGGCCTTGGTGGCCACGGCCCGGCCCGCCCTCGAACAGGTGGGCGGGAGCGGGTGCGACCCGGGTCAGACGGGCGGGCACGAAGCCGCCCGGGTGGAGGTGCTCCTGGAGACGGGCATTCCCACGCCTCTCGGGCCGGTGGTGATCGGCCGGGTGGCACGCCCGGGCGCGGTGCTGCTGGTGGGCCCTGGCCCGGTTGCGCGGGTCGAGGCGCTGCTGGCGGCCCTGGAGGCGGCCGGTGCGTCGCTCTGCCTGGTGGATGGCTCCTTCGACCGGCGCGCGGCCGCCGGGCCGGCGGTGACCGGCCGGGCGGTACTGGCCGCAGGCGCCGCCTACTCGGCCTCCATGGAGGCCACCGTGGCGCAGGTGGGCCATCTGCTGGAGCTCTTCGACCTGCCTCCGGCGCCAGGAGAGATCCTGGCCCGTCTGCCAGATGCCCCGCTGGACACCGACCGGCCTGCGCCAGGATTGGCCCGCCGTTCGGGCGTCGAACCGCACGGGAAACCGGCGCCCGTTGCCCTCCTCCCACCGGGCGGGCCGGCGCAGGCCGTGCCGGTGCGGAGCGCCCTCGCCGCCCTGGCCACCGTGGCGGCGGCGGCAGCGGCCTCCCCGCCGGGAACCGTGCTGGGCCTGGGCGGGGCCCTCACCGACGGCCTGCTGCTGGCCCTTATGGAACGGCGGCTCACGCTTCCGCTGCTGGTGCCGGACGCGACCCACGTGCTGGTGAGCCGGTCCGTCTGGCAGCGCTGGCGCCGGCAGGGCGGGACGGTCTGGGTGCGCCGGCCGGTGGACGTGGCCGCCGTCACCACCAACGCCTATTCGCCGGTGGGGCCCAGTTATCACCCCGCGGCTTTCTGCGCCCGGGTGGCCGCGGTGGCCGGGCGGCCGGTGGCCGACCTGGTGGCCGGCATCGCCCACAACCTGCAGATGGAGGCGTAGATCGCCCCTGAGGATGAACCGGACGAATCGCCCTTGAGATGAACCGGAGGGATCACACTTGTCGCTCATGCTGCACGTGGACCCTGAACAGGTGACCCGGGCCCGGGATCTGGCCCGCCGGATCACCGGGGCGGTGATGCCCTTCATCGAGGCCCACACCACCACGGCCATCGAGCGGGCCGTGGTGCGGCTCTTCGGTGTGGAAGGAGCCGGGCCGGACGGGGTGCCGCTGCCCAACCTGGTGGTCTCGTCTCTGCAGGAGGGCGGCGGTCTGGGCCGCGGCGCCGCCTTCTGGCTGGCCAACGGCTGTGCCCGGACAGGCCGCACGCCCCAGGCCCTGGCGGAGGAGGTGGCCGCCGGCCGGCTCGATCTGATGCAGCTGCCGCTGCTTTCCGAGGCCGAGATCCGGGCCGAGGCGGAGCGGCTCGCCCGCGCCGCCCTGGAGCGCATCCACCGGAACCGCCGGACCCGGGAGGAACTTATCGGCCGCTACGGCGAGCGGCCGTCGCCCTGGCTGTACGTGATCGTGGCCACGGGCAACATCTATGAAGATGTGGTGCAGGCGCAGAACGCCGCCCGGCAGGGGGCGGACGTGATCGCCGTCATCCGCTCCACCGCCCAGTCGCTCCTCGACTACGTGCCCGAGGGGGCGACCACGGAGGGCTTCGGCGGGACGTACGCCACGCAGGAGAACTTCCGCATCATGCGCCGGGCGCTGGACGAGGTGAGCGAAGAGCTCGGCCGCTACGTGCGGCTGACCAACTACGCCAGCGGCCTCTGTATGCCCGAAATCGCGGCGTTGGGAGCCCTGGAGCGGCTGGACATGATGCTTTCCGACTCGATGTACGGCATTCTCTTCCGCGACATCAATCCCAAGCGGACGCTCATCGACCAGCACTTCGCCCGCATGATCCAGGCCGAGGCCGGCATCATCATCAACACCGGGGAGGACAACTACCTCACCACCGCCGACGCCTTCGAGGCGGCGCACACGGTGCTGGCCTCGCAGTTCATCAACGAGCAGTTTGCCCACCGCTCCGGCATGACCGACGCCCAGATCGGCCTGGGCCACGCCTTCGAGATGGACCCGGAACTGGAGGACGGCCTCCTCTACCAGATGGCCGACGCCCTGCTCAGCCGGGTCTGCTTCCCGAACGCCCCGCTGAAGTACATGCCGCCCACCCGGTTCATGACGGGCGACATCTTCATGGGGCACGTGATGGACGCCATGTTCAACCTGACCAGTGTCGCCACGGGGCAGCAGATCCACCTGGTGGGGGTCCTCACCGAGGCGATCCACACGCCGTACCTGCACGACCGGTTCCTGGCCCTCGAGAACGCCCGCTACATTTTCAACAACGCCCGCCACTTCGCCGCGGAGTTCCAGCTGGTGCCGGGCGGGCGCATCGAGCGGCGTGCGGCCGACGTGCTGGCCCGGGCGGTGGCACTCCTCGAGTCCATCGCCGAGACGGGGCTGCTGCAGGCCATCGCAGCCGGCGTCTTCGCCGGTATCCGCCGGCCGCCGGAGGGCGGCAAGGGGCTCGACGGCGTGTTGCCCCGGAGCGAGGACTACCTGAACCCCTTCTACGACCTCTGCCGGAAAGGGGGCGGTGCGGCATGAGCCGGGTGATCCTGCCTTACGGTGACACGACGGGCGACGGCGCCGTACAGCTCTCCTTCACCCTGCCGGTGGCGGCGGGCCCCGCAGCCCGGGAGGCGGCGCGGCAGATCTGCCTCAGGATGAACCTGGAGAACCCGCAGGTGGTGGCCATGCGCGACCTCGGCGGGGGCTACACCTTCTTCATCGTGTACGCCCGGGCCACGCAGGGCGTGGACCTGGACGAGCTCCGCGTGCCCGAGGCCCGGGTGCCGAACTGGTCCCGGGAGGAAGTCGACCGCATCGTGGCGGAGCGGATCGGCCGGCCGATCCGGGTCGTCGGGGCCTGCACGGGCACCGATGCGCACACGGTGGGGCTCGACGCGATCCTCAACATGAAGGGCTACCGCGGCGACTACGGTCTGGAGCGTTACCAGGGATTCCGGGTGTGGAACCTGGGCAGCCAGGTGCCCAACGAGACGCTGGTGGCCAGGGCGCAGGCGGTGGAGGCGGACGCGATCCTGGTGAGCCAGGTGGTCACGCAGAAGAACGTTCACCTCGCCAACCTGACCGAGCTGGTGGACCTGCTGGAGGCCGAGGGGATGCGGGAGCGGGTGGTGCTGGTCTGCGGCGGCCCGCGCATCACCCATGAGTTGGCGGTGGAGCTGGGCTACGACGCCGGCTTCGGCCCGGGCACCCTGCCCTCGCAGGTGGCGGCCTTCATCGTGCAGACCCTGCTGGAGCGGGCGGATGGCCCGGACGGGACGGCCGGAAGACGCTGACTGCGGGGAGAGAAGCCGGGGACACGGAATCGGACGGCCGGAACCGCAGAAGGGATCGAGCCCGCCGCGGCCGCCCCGCTGAAGCAGATCCCGCCCTCGCGGGAAGGGCGGGGTCTGCCGTTTTTTCCGGGTATCCGCGGGCGGGTGCGCTGCATAGGTTGACAGGGTCTTGACGGATTGCCGCGCGCGGGCTAAATTCGCCTTCGGACACCGCCCGTGGCAGCAGGAATCCGCGCGCGGTGGTCGAAAGTGTTTTCGGTTTTTCCGGCGGCCGACGGGTCGGCCCGTGGACCTGTGGCTGCCCATCGGGGCAGATGGACAGACAGGGAGTGTAGATGAAGATGGGAGCGCCTATGGACCTGAAGCCTGACATGTCGGTGACCGACCTGGCTTATACCATTCTGAAGAAGCATGGCAAGCCGATGCATTTCAAGCAGCTCATCAGCGAGGTCATGCAGGTGAAAGCCATCCACCAGGAGAATCCCGGCCGCCTGATCGCGCAGATGCACACCGAGATCAACCTCGATTCGCGCTTCATCCACCAGGGAGGCGGCGAGTGGGGGCTCCGGGAGTGGCAGCCGAAGTCGGCCAAGGTGCGCACGCGCCCGGAGAGCGGCCAGGATGCTGACGAGGCCGTTCTCGACGAGGATGAGCTGGACCTGGTTGGGGAAGAAGAAGAGGAGGACGAGGAACTGGAGGACGAACTGGAGGACGAGTTCGGGCTGGAGGACGAGGAGGAGGAAGACCTCTCGGACGACGAGTTCGACGAAGACCGCTGATGCGGTCTCCCCTGCCTTGACAGAGACCACGCCTATGGCTAGTATGGTAAAGTATTTGCATACCGTACCAGGACCGGCCGAACATTCAGGGAGGGGCTCGCGATGGCCAAGTTCATTTTCATAACGGGCGGCGTGGTTTCAGGGCTCGGAAAAGGAATTACGGCGGCGTCCCTCGGCCGGCTCATCAAGAGTCGAGGCTATAGGGTCACCGCCCTTAAATTTGATCCGTACCTGAACGTGGACCCGGGTACCATGAGCCCGATCCAGCACGGCGAGGTCTTCGTCACCGAGGATGGCGGCGAGTGCGACCTTGACGTGGGGCACTACGAGCGGTTCATGGACGTGAACATGGGCAAGGGCAACAACGTCACCACCGGCAAGATCTACTCCTCGGTGATTGCCAAGGAGCGCCGGGGTGACTACCTGGGCGGCACCGTGCAGGTGATCCCGCACGTCACCAACGAGATCAAGGCCAACATCCGCCGGGTGGCCGAGGACAGCGGGGCCGACGTGGTGCTGGTGGAGATCGGCGGCACGGTGGGCGACATCGAGGGGCAGCCGTTCCTGGAGGCCATCCGCCAGTTCAAGAACGAGGTGCCCTCGAAGGACGACGTGCTCTTCGTCCACGTCACGCTGGTACCTTACATTGACGCCTCGGGCGAGCTGAAGACGAAGCCCACGCAGCACTCCGTGCGGGAGCTGCGCTCCATCGGCATCCAGCCGGACGTGATCGTCTGCCGCTCCGACCGGGAGATTCCCAAGGAGCTGCGGGAGAAGATCGCCCTCTTCTGCGACGTGCCGCCTGAGGCCGTCATCCCCAACATCGACCTCGACTCACTCTACCTGGTCCCCCTCGCCCTGGAGGAGGAGGGGCTGGGGCACATCGTCTGCCAGCGGCTGGGGCTGGCCGACCGCAGCCCCGACCTGACCGAGTGGCGGGGGCTGGTGGACCGGGCGCTCCGCCCCGAGAAAGAGGTGCACATCGCCCTGGTGGGCAAGTACGTCGCCCTGGAGGACGCCTACCTTTCGGTGGTGGAGTCGCTGCACCACGCCGGCATCCACCACAACACCCGGGTGCACATCCACTGGGTCGACTCGGAGCGGCTGGAGAACGGCTCCTCGGCGCAGGCGCTGGAGGCCCTGCTGGGCCAGGTGGACGGCATCCTGGTGCCCGGCGGCTTCGGCTACCGGGGCGTGGAGGGGAAGATCAACGCCGTGCGCTTCGCCCGGGAGCGCAAGGTGCCCTTCTTCGGCATCTGCCTCGGCCTGCAGTCGGTGGTGATTGAGGTGGCGCGGCACCTGCTGGGGCTGCCGAAGGCCAACTCCACCGAGTTCGTCATGGACTGCAAGGATCCGGTGATCGACCTGATGGCCGAACAGAAGGAGATCACCCACTTGGGCGGCACGATGCGGCTGGGGGCCTACCCCTGCAAGCTGAAGCCGGGCTCGAAGGCGCATGCCGCTTACGGCCAGGAGCTTGTCCACGAGCGGCACCGCCACCGCTTCGAGGTGAACAACGCCTACCTGAAGCAGCTGGAGGCCGCCGGCCTGAAGGCCGTGGGCATCTGGCCCGAGGGGAACCTGGTCGAGGTGATGGAGCTGGAGGACCACCCCTGGTTCGTCGGGGTCCAGTACCATCCCGAGTTCAAGAGCCGGCCCAACCGGCCGCACCCGCTCTTCCGCGATTTCATCAAGGCGGCCCTGGAGTACCGGGAGTCCAAGCAGGCGTAATGACCAATCATACAACGGGCCTGTGCAGCCAGAGCGGCGCACAGGTCCTGTTCTTTTTGTCCCGGGTTTCCAGGCCGAAGAGCCGGCGCTCGTGTTCCAGGAGCACGTGGTCCCGGTGGGCCACGATGCGTTCCATGCGGTTGAGCTTGTCGCGTACTTCCCGGCGGAACTCCTGCAAATCGGGATGCACCTGGGCCAGTCCTTCTTCCACCCGGGTGACGCGTTCCTCGACACCCGCGAGCCGTTCTCCCACATTCGTCAGGCGTTCCTCGACGCTCGTGAGCTGTTCTCCCACATTCGTCAGGCGTTCCTCGACGCTCGTGAGCTGTTTCTCCACGTTCGTCAGGCGTTCCCCCACGCCCGTGAACCGATCCGCCACCCCCGTCAGTGGTTCTTCCAGTCGGTGTTGGCCTTCCTCAAGGCGTGCTACGCGCTCGGCCAGACCGGCCTGACCCCGTTCCAGTGCCTTCAGCCGCGCAACCACCTCCTGCATCAGTCCGAAGAGCGCCTGGTATTCTCGCGGTCCACGTCTCACGCCCTCGCTTGCCGCTAGCCTTCCCCGCGGCTGGCTCCCATTATATCCCAGCCGAACATCTGTTGCAATACTGTTTGCGCAACTGGCGAACACTGACATGGGTGCCGTTTCGCGCGCATCCGAACACCTGGCAGGGATTCGCACAATCCTCGCAGTATTGAGGACTCAACAGTCTGGCGGCGGCCGCCGGGCCCCGCACCAGGGGGGAGGCCCGTGAAGGAGTACATCTTCCGCGATCCGATCCACGGCAACATCGCCGTGACCGACGAGATCATCTTCAAACTCATCCAGAGCCCGGAGTTTCAGCGGCTCCGGCGCATCCGGCAGCTGGGCACCTCCTTCATCTCCTACCCCGGGGCGGAGCACACCCGGTTCGCCCACTCCCTGGGCGTCTACCACCTGATGAATCGGGTGCTGCGCCACCTGGTGGAGCACGGGGTGGAGATCGACCCCGACGAGCGGGCGCTGGCGTGTGCCGCGGCCCTGCTGCACGACATCGGCCACGGCCCCTTTTCCCACCTGTTTGAGCGGGTGACGGGCTCCCGGCACGAGGAGTGGGTGGCTTGCATCATCGCCAGCCCCGATTCCAGCATCTCCCACATCCTCGCCGAGAGGAATGCGGCCTGGCCGGTGCGTATTGCCTCCTTGATTAGCGGAACCTGGGAGGGGCGGCCCTTCCTGAAGGAGCTGATCGCCAGCCAGCTGGACGTGGACCGCATGGACTACCTCCTGCGGGACAGCCGCATGTGCGGCGTGACCTACGGCCAGTTCGACCTGGAGCGGCTGATCCAGACCCTCACGGTGGTGGACGGCCACGTCGTCCTCACCGACAAGGGCATTACCTCGGCCGAGGAGTTCCTCCTGGCTCGGTATTTTATGTACTGGAACGTCTACTTCCATAAGGCGACCCGCTCCAGCGAGACGCTGCTGGAGCTGGCCGTGCGCCGGGCCGTGGCGCTGGTGCAGGGCGGCGCAAAGGCCGACCTGGGCTTCCTGCCGCCGGCGCTGGAGCCGGTGCTGAGCGGCGAGCCGCTTAGCCTGGCCCAGTACGTGGCCCTGGACGAGACCGACGTGCTCTACGCGGTGAAGCGCTGGACGGAGGCGCCCGACCCGGTCCTCGCCGACCTGAGCCGGCGCTTCCTCCACCGGCGGCTGCTGGCCGGCATTCGGCTGGAGGAGCCCCTCAGCGCCCCCCGGGAGGAGGCGGTGCGGGAGGCGCTCCGGGCCGCCGGGTTCGAGCCTGACTATTACTACCGCATCGACCGGGCCGCGAGCGTCGCCTATCAGTACTACGTGCGGCCCGACCAGGGCTCCACGGCCCCGATCCAGATCCTCCTCTCCCGCACCGATCCGCCCGAACTCCGGGAGGTGACGGCGGTGTCGGAGGTAATCCGGGGGATCGCGGCCCAGCCGGTGGCCCGCTGCTACCTCTTCGTGCCGCGGGAGGCGGCCGCCGGGGTGCGCCGGGCCCTGCTTGAAAGCGGAACACCATCCAGTTCTCTGACTCGGGGCGAGGAAGAAAGCGGTGATCGCCTGTAACTGCGGGTTGGAGCGCTATGACGGGGAACCGGGCGAACGTGCCGTGTGGCACGGTCCGCCCGGTTTTCGTATGCTGGCCAGTAACCGTGGTATGGAAGGGGCGGCATCGGCCAAAGCTAGGAGCAGGGTGACTAATGAGGAGGGACCCAGTTGAGATCGGTCATCTTTATGGATTACGAGAACATCTACTGGAGCATGAAGCAGCAGTACGGCGTGGCGCCCGACCTGGACCGGCTGATTACGAGCCTGCGGGAGATGGGGGAGCGGTCCGACGGGCAGGTCTGCCTGATGCAGGCGTACGCAGACTTCGACCACGAGGAGTTCCGGGGGCTGATGAGCGACCTGCAAAGGCGCAGCGTGGAGCCCCGGCATGTCTTCTCGAAGAACTACGAGGACGGCACCCGCAAGAACGCGGCGGATATCGAGATGAGCCTCGATGCGCTGGAGTTGATGTACACACGGGATGACATCGACACGTTCGTGCTGGTCTGCGGCGACCGGGACATGATCCAGGTCATCCGGAAGCTCAGGGCCCGGGGCAAGTACGTCCACGTGGTGGCCGTGGAGAAGACGATGAGCAAGGATGTGATGTCCTTCGTCAACCAGTTCACCACCATCGAGTCGCTCCTGGGCATGCTGCCGCCGGCGATGCACGACATGGAGATGATGATCCGCAAGCTCGACAGCGCCGAGTACGGCAAGCCGTTTGTGGGCCTGAAGTACTTCCTGCGGGTGCTGGCGGGTTCCGACATCGTGGACCGGAAGACGTACGAGCTCGTGAACCAGGCGATCGCGGAGGGGATCATCGACACCTACAAGGTGCCCAACCCGAAGGACGAGCTCTTCCCCACCACCGCCTGCCGGCTGAACCGGGAGCACGAGCTGGTGAAGCGGGTGCTGGGCACGGGCCAGAAGGGCCAGCCCGGCACGGTGACGGCCTAGCAGAAGGGCGCAACAATGGGAAACACCGCCCCGCACGGGGCGGTGTTTCCGCGCGCCCAGGGATTTACTCCAGTTTTCGCGCGGATTCGCGGAACAAATCGGTCTGTCCGGCGTCTATTTCTGTGCGACCCTGAACAAGGGGAGCAAGGCGACAAAAAACGCGCGGAAAGCGGGAACAATGCCGCCCCGAATGTCGTCTCTAAACCTGTCGGTCGGCTGCCACGAGTCCCACCCCGTGGAAGGGGAACGGCCAAACACTGCTAATGTACGCGCGAGAAGGAATTGCGCTCTGCGGGCCGAACCTAGTTTACTCGGCGGACAGGTTCCGCCGCCTCACCCCGAATGGTCTTACGGGGGCGAGCCCCAGCCAAGGTTGCAAAGCTTCCTCATGTTCACCGCTCGTGAGGAAGGTAGCTTATAGGATCCTTAGACGAAGGAGGCTACTAGAGAATGGGCTTGATGAAGAAGCTGACGTCCGCTGTCGTGGCGTCCAGCCTCGTTCTGGGCCTGTTTGGCACCGCCCTCGCCGCCCCGACGGCTGAGGAAGCCAACGCGGCCTACGAACGGCTGAACTACTACGGCATCGCGGAGGGCATCCTGCGTGAGGATGGCACCAAAGATCCCGCGCTGGATGAGACCCTGACCCGGGTCCAGATGGTGGCCCTGCTGGTCAAGGCTTTCGGCCTGAAGGAGTCTGCCCAGTACATGGCCGGCGCCCAGACCTTCAGCGATGTGCCCGCCAACCACTGGGCCAGCGGCTATCTGGCCATCGCCAAGAACATCGCCGAGAAGAACGGCAACGTGATCGGCTATCCCGATGGCACCTTCGGCCCGGAGAACCAGGTTACCGCCATCGAGGTCCTGGGCTTCGCCCTGAAGTTCCTCGGGATCCCGGTCAGCGGCGGCGCTAACTGGAAGGACAACATGATCGCCGCTGCTAAGGACGCTGGCGTGCTCACCGACGCCGACGTCGAGAAGTATCTGTCGAACCCGGACGAGGTTGCCACCCGCGGTCTGGCGTTCGCCATGGCCGATGCCATCTTCTACAACTACAAGGGCGCTGACGGCAAGTCGGTCTACACCCGGATCGACACCGAGGTCCCGTCGGTGACGCTCGGTGAGGTTCCCGCCACCACGAACAAGGCCTCCATCGAGATCACCGGTACCGTCTCCGGCGACTACATTGAGGTCTATGTCGGCTCCGACAAGGTCACCGTCAACCCGGACGGCACCTTCGCCCATGCGGTGGCGCTGAAAGTCGGCTCCAACAGCATCGAGGTCACCGCTAAGGACCGGGCCGGCAACGTTGGCTCCGCCAAGGCTGTTGTCGAGCGGGTCCCGGGCGAGGCCGCCAAGATCCAGATCACCGCTCCTGAGGGCGGCGTGGCTGCTGGCTCTACCATCGACCTGCCCGTGGCCATCGTCGACGCTGAGGGCGCGAACACCGGCATCACCGACTTCAAGGTTGACGCCGGCGAGGCCGGCACCTGGGCCGACGGCAAGCTGACCGCTGGCACCAAGGCTGGCAAGTACACCATCACCGTCACCTACGAGGGCCTCGAGCCTGCCACCGCCGAGATCGAGATCGTGGCTGGCCCGCTGGCCAAGGTTGAGGCTGAGACCAAGTCCGTCAAGCCCGGCACCGCCGTCAAGCTGATCGGCGTTGACCAGTACGGCAACAAGGTCGAGGGCGTCACCTTCGCTGAGGCTGAGGACTACGCCGAGGCCTTCATCGAGGGCGACCAGTTCATCGCCACCAAGCCTGGCACCTACAAGGTCGTCGGCACCAAGGGCGAGGGCGAGGCGGCCGTCACCGCTGAGGGCACCGTCTCCGTCTTCGGTGACCATGCCAGCTTCGACATCGCTGTCGACGGCGAGCTGGTTGCCAACGGCGCTACTGAGTACACCGTGACCGTTACCGCCGTTGACAAGGACGGCAACGCTGTCACCGACTTCGAGGACACCGTGACCCTCGAGACTAACCTCGAGTTCGCGAAGGACCAGAGCCCTCAGGTTAAGGCTAAGGATGGCGTAGCCACCTTTAAGGTGATCGTGCCCGAGGGCATGGAGGGCCTTGAGGCTGAGTTCACTGCCAAGTACCAGAAGGACGAGAAGTCTGACGTTATCGAGGCCTCCGAGACTTTCGAGGTCAAGGCTCAGGTGGCCACCAAGCTCGAGCTGGAGGCCGATAAGTACCTGGCCATCAACGTCGACTCCGCGTTCAGCGGCAAGGTCAAGGTCCTCGACCAGATGGGCGAGAAGATGCTGACCGGCGATTCCGTCGAGGTGACGCTGACCATCACCGGTCCGGCGTACTTCGAGGACACCGACGACAAGGAGATCGTCGTTGACGTCGGCGGCGAGCTGCCCTTCGTGATCGAGCCGGTCGACCGTTACACTGACGGCACCGTCACCATCACCGCCACCGCTGAGGGCCTGACCAGCGATTCTGTCGAGGTCATCGCAGCGTACGCGATGGATCCGAAGAACGTCGTCTTCAAGGCTGTCAGCAGCGAGGCTCAGGTGGCGGGCACTTGGGACTACAACGACGAGGCCGGTGACGGCAAGAAGTACGACTTCAGCAAGGGCAACGGCAAGGCCTTCGAGTTCGAGATCCGCCTGAGCGACAAGAACGGTGTCCCCGTCGCCGCTGACAAGGCGTACGACCTGGAGCTGGTCTTCGATAGCGACAAGGCCAAGGACGAGCTTGCTGTCTCCGTCGACGGCGAGAACTGGTACGGCCCGGACAAGGACGGCAAGGTGAAGTTCCCGAGCGCCTTCAAGAACGCTGGTCAGGCGAGCGTCAAGGTCCAGGTCAAGGCCAAGAAGCTGACCGGTGACATCAAGGTCACGGCTAACATCAAGGATCTGACCTCGGCCACGGGTACGGTCTCGTTCAAGGCCAACGAGATCGACACGGCCGTATTCGATCCGGCTAACGTCTACGTCCTGGCGAACGAGGAGTTCCCGCTCACTCTGGTCGTCAAGGACGAGGCGGGCAACGTCGTGCCGAAGGCCGGGCTCAAGGTTCAGGTCTGGGCGGTTGGCGCCGACCAGTACGTGAAGCTGGATGGCAAGAACCGGTCCGACAAGTCGCCGCTGGAGGTTACCACTGGCGAGGATGGCAAGGCCACGATCAAGGCTCTGGCCCTTTCCTACCTCAAGACCTACACCATCAAGGCTAATGTCCTGGATGGCGACACCGAGCTTGTCAAGGACGTTGAGGCCAAGGTCAATGTGGCCAGCTCTGTGGCCAAGTCCATCAGTGTCACTACGTGGACCTACAGCGACGAGGGTGGCTGGAAGCGGGTCTCCTCGGTCGACGCCGGCACTCCGTTCTGGGTCTTCGCCCAGGTGACGGACAACAACGGCATCAAGCTCACCGACAGCGACATCTACACGGTCACCGATCGTCTGTCCGTTGGGAAGATTGACGGCATCGAGAAGAAGTTCGGCACCACTTATGGTGTTGCTGAAGGCGACGCGACGCTCGGCGTCAACACTCCTGGCGGCGGTGCGGTTGATGCTTGGGTTGCCGGCCCGTTCGTTGTGACCGATGCTGATCGGTACACCGTTAAGGTCACCGATAGCGGCAGCCCGACGAAGGTTGAGGCGACTCGCAGCATCAGCGTCGTGGCTGGCGATGCCAACAAGCTGGCGTACGACGGCGACGATGAGATGACCTTCAAGAACGGCGAGGTCCTGGAGATCACCCTGAGCATCACCGACAAGCACGGCAACAAGGTGCCGGCCGCGAAGGTGACGAAGGACTTTATCACGAGCAAGTACAAGGCCGCCTACGAGAAGCACGGCAAGTACTACGTCGACGTCGAGCTGAAGGCTGACGAGGGCGCCAACGCCACTGACGGCGAGTATGCCATGATCCGCCTGAGCGAGAACGGCGGCGGGACCAACAAGGTGAGCATCGAACTGAAGCAGTTCGTCAACACCTATAAGGTCTACGTTGTCATCAACGAGCTCAGTGATCCGGCTGACGGCTACGGCCTGTACGTCGACCATGACGGCGACGGGCCCGACGCGGCTGAGAAGATCGTCACCCTGAAGAAGTAACGGTCAGCACTGCCGTTGCGGAGCGAAGAGAGCGAAGCCTTCGGGCTTCGCTCTCTTCAGCTCTTGAAGGGGACGCGTCAGTATAGAGGCGCAACGGATTCCGTGTATGCCAACCGGCAACGCGAAAGTCCATGGAGGTTAGGTAGCATCGCCGGGCTACTGGACGTCTGAAACATGGGAGACACCTACACAAGCGGGGTCATGTGCCATCGGGATAAATAGGGAACCTCACGTGGGCTCCTCTCGTCTATTAGGAGACAGAGGAGTTTTCGTGTGCTTGCTGGAAACGTTCATGGTGGCCATTTGAGGGCATTTCTACAACCTGGTCAAAGGAGGCTACAGAGGAATGGGCTTGATGAGGAAGCTGACGTCGGCCCTGGTCGCATCCAGCTTAGTGCTCAGCCTGGTGGGCACGGCGCTTGCAGCCCCGACGCCGGCGGAAACCAACGCGGCCTACGAACGACTCGAGCACTACGGCATTGTGCAAGGCGTGTTGATGCCCGACGGCTCCGTGAGCCCGGCGCTAGACATGACCCTGACGCGTGCGCAGATCGTCACCATCATCGTTCGGGCCTTCGGCGAGGAGATGGCGGCCCAGATTCTGAAGGGCTCCTCTCCGTTCAGCGACGTGCCCGGATCGCACTGGGCGTCGGGTTACGTGGCAATTGCGAACACCATTGCCACCCAGAAGGGTTTCCCGCTGGGCTACCCGGACGGAACCTTCCAGCCTGAGAAGACCGTCACCGGTATTGAGGCCCTTACCTTCGTCATGAAGTTCCTCGGGGTTCCCGTTGGTACCGGCGCAAACTGGGTTCAGGACACGATCGCTTCCGCAGTGGCCAATGGTGTGCTGACGGCGGATGACGTCGCGAAGTATCTCGACAATCCCAACGCCCCGGCCACCCGCGGGCTGGCGTTTGCTCTGGCAGACAATATCTTCTATAACTACAGCGGTGTAGATGGTACCACTGTATACAAGCGGTACCACGACAACGAGGCCCCCAGCATCACGCTGAGTCCTCTTCCTGAGAACACGAGCCAGTCCACGATTACTGTGAGCGGCAAGGTCAGCGGCGACTATTACAGGGTCTACGTCGGTCCCGACCCCGTGACGGTTGCGGCGGACGGCACGTTCAGCAAGGTGGTCAGCCTGAATCCGGGCCGGAATGAGATCGAGGTGAGCGTGCAGGACCTGGCTGGCAACGTGGCTACCGCGACGGCCACAGTCACCCGCGGCTCCGGTACAGCGAGCAAGATCGAGGTGAACCTGCCTGACCGCAACATCAAGGCCGGTTCCACGGTTGACCTGGGTGTTCGGATCGTCGACGACGCCGGCGTGGACACGGGCATCAGCGACTATGAGGTCACGATCGGCGGTGACATTGGCACCTATGAGGACGGCAAGTTCACTGCCGGCGGTAAGCTCGGCAGTGGCACGATTACGGTCCGGTACGGCGACCTGCCGCCTCGCACGGTCAACGTGACCATCGTCCCCGGCGACGTGGCCAAGGTGGTTCCGGCCAGCCCCTCTGTGGCTCCCGGCCAGACGGTTCGGCTGATCGCCACCGACGAGTTTGGCAACGCCATTTCGGGCGCCACGTTCAGCGAGGACTATGCTGAGGCGTTCATCGAAGGCGACCAGTTCATCGCCACCAAGCCCGGGCAGTACACCGTGACGGCTACGAAGGATGGCAAGACGGGCACCGGTGTTGTGGCCGTGTTTGGCGAGCACGCCGGCTTTGCCATCGAGACGGAACAGCCTCTGGTGGCCAACGACTCGTCCGAATACACCATTTACGTGTACGCCGTTGACGAGGGCGGCAACAAGGTCACCACGTTCGAGGGCGACGTGACGCTGGAGTCCAACGTGGACATCGTTGGCGACAGCACTGTTGAGGCAGAGGACGGCGTGGCCATCTTCAAGGTGGTCGTGCCGTACGGTATGGACGGCCTGGAGGCGGAGTTCCGGGCTTACCACGACACGGGCGACGAGGTGTTGGAGGGCACCGCCACCTTCGAGATCGCCAGCCAGGTCGCCAAGGGGCTCAAGCTCGAGGTGCCCAAGTACCTGGCCATCAACCAGCCCGCCTTCGAGGGCGCACTGCGCATCGTCGATCAGGCTGGCAACCCGGTGGAGTATGGGGATAGCTATGAAGTAACCCTCTCCATCTCCGGTCCGGCGTATTTCAGCGACGGGACCAAGGAGATGCGCATCGACGCAGCCGGTACGGTGTACTTCGAGTTGGAGCCGGTTGACCGATACACGGAGGGTACCATCACGATTCGGGCCACCGCCCCGGGTCTGCAGAGCGCCAGCGCCCAGGTCGAGGCGGTCTACGCCATGGCGCCGCGGAGCATCGTGCTGACCCCGGTCACGGAGAAGCCGGTCGAGGTCGGCAGCGACGCGCCCTACGAGTTCAAGCTGGGCCTGATCGACCGCAACGGCGTGCCCGTCAGGGCTGACGACGACCTGGAGATTGTGCTCACGTTCGACTCGAGCAAGGCAGATGAAGACCTGGTCGTCGCCTACGTGGACAAGAATGGCGACGACGAGACCGTGACGGTGGAAGACCGCAAGGCCACCGTGCTCTTCGCTGAGGGTCAGAGGGATCTGCGGGTGCGAGTCTGGTCTGAGACCACCGGCAGCATCAAGGTGACCGCGTCCTCCACGGGGCTCGTGAGCGCCACCGGAACGGTCGAGTTTGCAGCCGGTGACCCGGCGAAGATCGCGTTCACCTACGACCGCGACACGCTGGGTGTGCTGGGCAACAGTGAGTTTACCCTGACCGTTCAGATCAAGGACGAGAACGACAACGACGTGGCGAAGTCCGGCGTAAAGGTGACCTTCGAGGCCACGCCGTCCAGCTACGCCAGGCTGAACGGCTCGTACCGGGCTTACACTGCGACGACCAACGCGCAGGGCCAGGCGTCGGTACGGGTCTACCTCCTGCCCTACGAGGACGAGTTCACCATTCGGGCGAGCGCAACCCTCAACGGTAGCGAAGTGTACGATGATGTGACGCTCGAAATCGTGCCCTCGCTGGCCCGGTCGATCAGCGTTACCACGTACACCGACGAGGGGAACCGCAGCACGGTCAAGGCCGGCGACACGCTGCAGGTGCGGGCCACGGTGACCGACAGCAACGGCGTGAAGTGGGTCGGCCCCGCATTCGAGGATCGGCTGGTGCTTGAGGGCTTCAAGGAGGACGACCTGCTCTGGGGTCCCACGCCCTTCGTGTGGAATGAAGAGGGCAAGTACTACGAGGCCGAGGTCGCCTTCAAGAAGGCCGGCTCCTACAAGCTGGCGGTTGTCGATGACTACAGCCTGACGAAGGTGTCGGGCTCCCGCACCATCACCGTGACCGGTGGGCCTGCTGAGAAAGCGGGTTACGTCGGCAGCACGCCCATCACCTACAAGCGGAATGAGCCCAAGGAGTTCGTCATCAACCTGATCGACGAGTTCGGCAACAAGGCTTCTGCCAAGGACGAGAACTACCGGTTTGAAGTCGAGATCGAATGGGACAACGGCTCGTACGGCTTGATCCGGGACACCGCCACCGGCGGCGGGCTGCCGAGCGCCACGTACGAGATCCGGAAGGGCTCGACCTCGCTGCGCCTCTACTTCGTCACCGATGCCACCAAGGGACGGCTGATCATCGACGACAACGAGTACGAAATCCGGTCCAGCGACTAAGGCCTGAGAAGCAAGGAGCGAAGCCCGGCTTCGCTCCTTGCTTATTACTTCCGCGGCATCACAGGAGGCCAGAGGGCCCCGTGCGGGGGCCTCGAGCGGCCGCATGCTTACTGTCGGTGCCCGCGGAGCAGGCGCTGATTGCAGTGGATAAAACGCGCAACCACCAGCGGGAAGAAGCCGGGAAACAGTGTCAAAAAGCGAAGCCCTGGGGCAACCCCAGGGCTTCATCGCTGAGTCAGGTTACCAGATCACCCGCAGATCGCGGTGCGGCACGGGCGCCACGTCCCAACGCTGGTCACCGGCCGTCACTGTCAGCCAACCGGCCTCGGTCTTGACGTAGACGTTACGGGAGTACTCGTCCATGTTCTGCTCAAACTCCGCCACGGCTTCGGCTGCCCACTGGAACTCGATGCGATCATCCTCTACGGTCACGTTGGCGTCGCTGAAGTCGAGCACCTGCTGACCGCCGGCCAACACCGGATCGCCGTTCAGGTACACCAGGCTGAACTTCTCCTCGGTCACCGAGGCGTTCGCAAACGGGCCGTGGATGACCAGCTTGTGCTCGCTGGGCACGTACTCAACCCAGCCGACCTTCACCCTCAACTGCACAGGCGCCTCGGCCACAGGCAGGTTGCGATCACCCGAGTTGTTGAGCCAGCCGGCGGCCGCGGTAAGCGTTTTGTCGCTCTGCAGGATCTTGTTCACCAGGTCCTTCGAGAGGTTGGGGATCGTGGCCTGCGTCGAGCTGGTGGCGGTGATGGTGGCGTTGCTGCTGCTGCTCAAGGCATGGCCGCCGACGCGGATCAGGCTCGGGTAGATGCGGCCGTGATTCAGGCCAACGCCCTCCAGGTAGAGCCGGCCGGTGCCGTCGGCCTGCACCTCGAGCTCAGCCCGGGTGATGTGGCCCGCAGGACGCACATAGTTGTCGTCCAGCCGGGTGTCCTCAGGCGCCACCTGCCCGTCCCGGACGTACCAGCCCTCTTCAGCCACGAGCCGGACGCTGCCGTAGAGGTCCTCGGACGTGAGGTTCAGATAGGAGATGTCGCAGGTGAACGAGCCGCTCTTCAGCGTGCAGTCTGCGCCGCCCAGGATGCGGTACTCGCCGGTGGTCAGGCTCTCCAGGTACAGGAGATAGGGCCGCAGTTCACCGGCCGAACTGACGCCGGAGGCCGTGACGGTCAGCGTGGTCTTGTTGACGGTCGAGTCGCCCACCTTCTGGGTGGTCGTCGTCCAGGTGACCCGGCTGATATTGATGTCGACCCTCTTCTCGACGACAATCTGCTGCGACGAATCCCACGGGTAGGTGTCAGACCGCTCGCTGTCGGCGTAGCCGTTGTTGACTACGACGTAGTACCGGCCCGTGTCGGGCAGCTTATCCTTCGGGATTTCCACGGTAACTTCGCGGTCAGTTGGGGTCAGCAGACCGGAGGCAAAGACCGGAGTGGAGCTGCCGCTTCTATACACCTTGACGTAGACTTTCGAGCTGACATTGCCGACCCTGATGACGAGGTTTTCATCGTCCATCGTTACCCGCATGGGATCCCTGCTATAGTCTCCATAGGCCGCTTCGATAGTCGGCTTGGCCGGCTTCCCCGACACGGTGGTCAGCTTCAGCACGACCGACGCACCCTGCGCCTCGCTTGAGGTGATCGTCCACTCGTCGGTCTGGTTCGCATACAGCGTGCCGGTGCCGTAGATGGTGAACTCCGCCACGCCGTTGTTGAACCGAGCAGTCGCCAGACTCGAGGTGATGCCATTCACCCGGGTGGCGCCGTTGTCGGTGGTCTTCTGCAGCGTCACAGAACCGCCCGTAATGGGAAGCCGGCCGCTGTCCTTCGCCACGGCGTAGACCCGGACCTTGGCGCTGCTGGATGTGCTGGCGGAGATGATGGCTTCAATGGTCTGGGCGTCCACCGAATTGCCGCTGATCTTGCTGCCTGCGACCTCGACTTCCACCGCCAGGGAGTCGTTCTCACCGGCATACGTCGCCGTGGCCTCGCCCTTGAGGGAGGTCGCAGACGACGCGGGACCGATGTCGCCGTTGTCGGCCACGGCCTCGCTGGTGCTGCGGACGCCGATAACCTTGACGGTGACCGTGCCGCTCTTGCTGTAGGTCAGTACGAGCGTCGCAGAGCCGTTACGAGTCCTGGCGACCACACCGTCTTCGGCCTTCGCCGCCGGCACAAAACCGGTGTCGCCAATGGTGATCGTGACACCCTCGGGCAGGCCGGTATCCTCGTTCAGTTTGTCATTGTTGGAGGTGACGGCCTCCACCTGGAAGGCATAGCTGCCCTCCTCAACCCGGTTGCCCTGGCTGTCGACCACGTTGACCCGCAGCTCGATCGGGGTCCCGGGGAAGCGGGTGGCATACGCGCCCAGGATCTCGAACTTCACCGGCCGCCCAACCTGAACCTCCTGGAACCGCAGCTGGACCGGGATCACGCTGTAGGGCTGGCCGCTGGTCACGATGCCCCGCACCGTCACCGTCTCGGCCTCGACGCCCGGGGTCACCGTGGCCTCGGCCGAGCGGCCGCCGGCGGCGATGGTCACCGTGCGGGTCACGGTGGCCTCGTCAGAGGTCACGTCCAGCTCGATCACGATGGCCTCGCCGGTGGTGTTGGTCACCGGGTTGCCGGCCTCGTTCTGCAGTTCCACCTTCAGCCGCACGGGCGTGGCGCCGTCGGCCTTGTACGGGCCCTCGGTGGTGGGCACCAGCACGATGCGGGTGCTGCTGGCGAAGGTCACATCCACGGAGTCGCTGCTCAGCCCGACGGCCGTGGCGGTCACCAGGTAGGTGCCGACCTCATCGGCCTTCACCTCGAACGTGGCGACGCCGCCCCTGGTCTGAGCCACCGGATTGACGATGGTCAGGCCCGAATCCCGGCTGGAGAGGGCGACGTTGCGGCCGCCGTCGTGCGCCACCAGGTTGCCCTCGGCGTCCACGATTTCAACCTCGATCTTGCCGGTCTTGCCGGCCGTGAAGGCGCCCGCCTGCACCGGCCGGATGCGCAGCCCCGCAGCCTCCGCAGCCGGGCCGAGCACGGCCACCTGGTGGGTCTCGCTCACGCTGCCGCTGGAGAGGGTGATGGTGGCCACACCCGCCTTGCTGCCGGCGGTGAACTTGCCCGTGTTCACGTCAAACGTGCCGAGGCCGCCGCTCACCGTGGCCGTCAGCAGGCTGTTGGGCATGGTGCGGCCCTGGGCGTCCTTCGCCACCACCGTGAGGGTGATCGACTCGCCCGCGTTCACCTGCGTCGGGCCGCTGATGGCGATGGAGGCCACCTCTCCGCCCTGGGTGACGGTGATGGTCTGGGTCGCCACGTTGCCCGCCAGGTCATACGCCTCGACGGTGATGGTGTTCGGGCCGGGCTGCAGCGGCACCACGGCGCTGAACTGTCCGTTCCCGTTCTGGAAGACCGCCCGCGTACCGTTCACCAGCACCCCGTCGGCACCGACCGCCGTGCCCGCGATGGTCACCGACTCGGCCAGGGTCGCCTCCGGGATGGAGCCCGAGAGCACCAGCTTCGGGGCCTCGCTGTCAAAGTACTTCTGGGCGAGGGTCTTGCCGTCGGCCAGCGGCAGGGTGGTCATCGCCAGGGCCAGCGACTCGAAGATGACCCCGCGCACCGCCGGCTGGTTCGCCAGGGCCTCCGCCCCGACGCTGGGGGCCAGGCCCAGGTCCGCCGCGGTCCGCATGATGGTCACGGGGTTCCACGGCGTGGGCTCGCGGCCCACCATGCGGAGCAGGATGGTGTACACCTCTGCGTAGGTGATGTTGGCGTTCGGGTCAAAGGTCCGCTCGTCGCGGCCTTTCAGCAGGCCGAGCCGTGCGCCCAGCTCGATGTAGCCGGCGCCCCAGTGGCCCTTCGAATCGTCGAAGCGCACCACGCCGGCCAGCATCGGCGCCAGGTCCCGCTGGCCCATGGCCGCCACGGCGATCTTCGCCAGCTCGGCCCGGGTGATGTTCTTGTCTTCGTTGATTCGCCCGTACTCGTCGCCTTCCACGATTCGGTACTGTTTCAGGAACTCAATCGCCTCGTCCCGTGACGAGGGGCCCACCGGTGCGGCGAGCGCCGGAGCCAGGGTCGAGATCAGCAGAGCCAGGCATACCAGCGTGGCCAGCCAAGATCTCTTGAAGCCGCTTGACATCGTCCGCCATTCCTCCTTGGGCAGTAGTGAAGACCCCAGTGAACCCGAAACCCAAAGCCGATACCCCGCCGGGTGGAGCCAAGAGCCAGTTCGCCCACCAAAGAGATTCCACGGCAGGCGTGAAATCCCTGTAATGTGCGGCGCTCTCTGCGCTCCACCCGGTCAGGGGAAATCTGGCAGCCGTTGTCTCACTTCGAGGGCACCGTGAACTGCACCGAGTAGTCGGGCAGCGGGAGCACCCGGCGGCCGGCGGCGTCGATCAGCCAGCCTTCGAGGGTGTTCATGTAGACCACCCGGCCGCTGAAGCGGCTCACGAGACCCTGCGCGTCGTCGGGATGGAGCTGGATCTCCAGCGTGTCCGCCTTCGGGTTGGTCACCGCCACGGGGGTGTTCTGCGGACGCCAGCCCTCCTGCTTGGTATTCAGCCGGAACTCCAGTTTCGTGGTGTCGACCGTCGCACCGTTCAGGTTGCTGCCCGTAAGCCGCAGCACGCCCGCCGCCCGGTCGTACTCCGCCCGGGTCACCGTGGCCCGGCCGTAGACCGTCACGCCGGCAACGGCGCCCACCCGGTTGGCGCTGGAGCCCGACCCCGTATACACCCAGCCGGCGTCGGCCACCACGGAGAGGGTGGTTCCCGTCAGGTTCTTCAGCTTTGCCACCGTGTCGTTATGAAGCGTCACCACGATCTGGGTGTCAGACGGCGTGGTGGCCGTCTTGTCCTTGCTGGTGAGCTTCACCGTCTCGGTGCCGTCGCTGATGCCGATCGCCGGGAGGCTGAGCGACCCCTGGCGGAAGCCCTCGCCGTAGAGGTAGAGCCGCTTGCCGTCCAGGTCCAGCGCCGCCTCGGTGATGGTGGCCATCGGCGTCAGCGGCGCCTTCGCGGCCGCCCGGGCGACCTGGGTGCCCTCCTTGTTGGTGAACCAGCCGGCGTCGGCCTCCACGTAGACGTTCGCCCCGTAGAACCGCTCGGGCGTGATCTGGCCGGCCTGGCCGTGCAGCAGGATCACCACGCTGGAGGAGGAGACCGACTTGACCTCCACCTCGCTGGGATCGAGCCACACCACCTCGTTGCCCTTCACGATGCGGATCTTGCCGGGGTCCACCGTGCCGCCCGAGGCGGCCTTCACCGAAAGCGTCAACCGCCCGTCCACCGCATCGTAGGTGGCGCTGTTCAGCTTATAGCTGTCGTTGTACTCAACCACCGTGGCCTTCGTGTAGTCGTCTAGCGCCAGGGAGCGGTAGCTGTCGCCGGCGCCGTTGTTTACCACGACCTCGTAGTAGTAGGTGCCGGGCTTCAGCGCGCTCCGCGGGATGCGGATCGTGGGCACGCCGCTGGCCAGATCGAACGCCTCGCTGGTGAAGAAGGGCTTGGACTCGCCCTTCCGGTAGACCTTGGCGATCACGTAGTTGGCCGGCTGGTCGAGGTTGAGCGGATCCTGGGTGGCCAGGGTGATCTCCATGAAGTCGGCGTCAGGCCCCACGTAGCCGCCCACGGGCGAGAGGCCGCCGCTCTTCACGCCGTGGATGGCGATCACCTGGGGCGCCGGGGGCGCCTGCTTGTTGACGGCGATGGTCAGCGGGGCGCTGGTCATGTTGCCGACCTTCACCTGGTACTGGTCCCAGCCCACCTCGCCGGTGGCGTGGACGGTGAACTCCGCCACGCCGTTGGCGGTCAGGCGCCGGTTGGCGCCGGTGATGCGGGTGACGCCGTCACCGCTGGGCAGGCGCTCCAGGGTGGCGTACTCCTTGTAGTTGGGGATGGGGTTGTTGTACGCGTCCACCACCTTGGCCCTGACCGTCAGGTTGCGGGCCTTGTATGCCGCACCGCCGGGTTGGTCCTTGCCCAGGTCGGAGTCTACCGTGAGGATCACCTTGGCCGGGGTGCCGACGAAGGAAATCTCCTTGGTGGGGGCGTAGAAGCCCAGGCTCGAGGCCGCAGCGCCGAAGCCGCTCTCGCTGTTGTAGGCCTCGTAGGTCGACTTCACCGGCACCGGCGTGATCCGCACCGTGCCGCTCCGCCCGTAAGTGAGCCGGAGCTCGGCGACGCCCTTGTATGTGCGGCCCACCACCGACATCGGGTCGTGATCGGGGTGGGAGTCGGACAGGCCGTCATCGACCGGGTAATAGCCGGAGTTGGGGAAGCTGAGGGTCACGCCTTCCGGGATGCCGCCCAACAGCCGGTCGTTGTTGCTGGTGCTCAGCTTCAGCTGGAAGGCGTAGGAGCCGGTGGTCACCACCCGGTTGGAGCTGTCCAGCACCCGGACGGTCACCTTTACCGTGTCGCCGGGCTTGGGGTTGCTGGGGCTGAAGGTGATGTCGAACCGGGAGCCCGTCATGCCCTGGTCCACCGGCAGGGAGAGGGTCTGCACGGAGTACTTGTGGTCGCTGATGACCTCCCCGCGGATGGTGGCCGTGCCGGGCATCACGCCGGCCACGAAGACCGCATCATTGCCGCTGGAGTTGGAGCGGTCGGGCGGGATCGAGATGAGGTCGTTCTCGAAGTAGCCGTCCGTGCCAGACTCCGTGAGCCGGATCAGGATCTCCCTGCCGGACCGGTTGGTGATGGACTTGCCGTTCTCATCCACCAGTGCCGCCCGGATGGTCGCCTTGGAGGAGCCGTCGGGCTTCAGGGACTTCGGGGTGACCGTAAGGGTGATCCGGGTCGACTCCAGGAACTCCACCACCCGCTCGGCGCCCTGGAGCCCCGGCGACGAGACCTCGAGGGTGGCTGTGCCGGTGCGGCTCGCCTTCAGGGTGAAGGTGGCGACGCCCTTCTCGGTCTGCACCGTGCTGTCTTCCACGGTGAGGCCGCTCATGCCCGACGTGCGCAGGGTGATCGTGCGGAAGTAGTCGTCGGTGACCACCTTCCCGTTGGCGTCCAGCACCCGGACGGTCACCGTGACCTCCTTGCCCACGGCGGGGGCGTTGCCCTTGTTGATCTCGAGGATCTCGAGGGACTCGGCCTTGTCGGACGGGCCGTAGACCTGGAAGGTGTACGTGCCCGTGGCGTTGCCGGACCGGAGCGTGAGGGTGCCGCGGCCGGTCTTGTCGGTGGTGGTGATGGTCATGGTGCGGGTGTTGAACGTGGCGAGCCCGCCGGAGACCGTCGCCTCCACCTCGTCGAGGGGCAGCGCATTACCCCGGCTGTCGGTGGCCGTAACCTCCAGCCGCTGGCTGCTGTTGGTGGGGAGGATGCTGGGCCCCTGGATGGTAATGCGGCTGACGACGCCCCTGCGCTCGACCGTGACCGTGTCCGTGGCCGTGTTGCCGGCCCGGTCGACCGCCTGCACCGTCACCTTGTTCACGCCCAGATCCAGCGAGACGGAGTGAGAGAACTCCTTGGTCTCGGGGTTGTAGCTGGCTCGCTCGCCATTTACCAACACCTGATAGGCCCCCACCGCCGTGCCGGTGACCGTGACCCGGGTGTCGGCGGTCGGCGTCGTCACCGGGTTGACATACAGCTCAGGCGGTTCCTGGTCGATGTGCTTGCGCAGCAGGTTCGGGGCGTCGCGCAGCGGCACGTTGACCAGGGTGTTGGCCAGGGACCAGAAGATCTTGCCCCGGACCGCGTAATCCCGGGCGCCGACGCCCGCGGGGGCGATGGCCAGGGCCCGGCTCCTGTCCAGGATCACGTCCGGATTCCAGGGGCTGGGCTCCTGCTCCACCATCCGGAGCAGTACCGTGAGGACCTCGGCATAGGTAATGCGGTCATTGGGCCGGAAGAGGCCGGAAGGATCGCCCCGCATCAGCCCCATCCTGTGGGCCAGTGCGATCTCGCCGGCGCCCCAGTGGCCCACGGCGTCCGGGAACGGGACCGCGTCGCGCAGTAGCGGCGCCAGGTCGGCCATGCCGTACGCCCGCACGAAGATTGCCGCCGCCTGGGCCCGGGTCAGCGGGTCGCCCAGCCGCAGGTTGCCGTCGGGGTCGCCCAGGACGATGCCGTACTCTTGCAGCAGTGTGACCGCCTCGTCTTCCGAGAGCTCCTCGGCGGCGGCTGCCGGCCGGGCCGGGCCCAGGGTGAGCAGCATGGCCAGCGTGAGGAGCAGCGCGACAGACGAGCGAAGTCGTCGTAGCATGAGTGCTGGTTACCTCCTTTCGGCTCGCTTCGGCCCGCTGCGAGCCAACTTATTAGACGCCTCGTAATCCCCCGATGGTTGCATCAGGAAGGCTCAAACACTTCATTTTCCTAGGGAACCGTGCGTCCCCCATCGCTGGATATGGTATGCTCAAGATATAGCATAACTCTAGATAGTTTACTTTTCATCCATTTCTAGAGATAATAGGCGTGTATTAGCTGATCGTCTGACCCGATCTCTCGAGAAAGGGGGATGCACCTCGTGCGCCGTTCCCTTCGCAAGATCGATTCTCAGGAGGTCCAGCAGTACGACCCGAACGAGCAGTTGTTCACGGTGGAGTCGTTGGAGGAGGCCCGCCGTCGGCTGACCGAGCAGGGGCTGGACCCGGCGCGGTACTGCTTCTACACCTGGATGCGCGGCGGGGTTCGGTACTACCGGGTGTGGGAAGACAAGCGGGTGAAGGCCGGCATCGTCCCGCCCTCTCCCTTCGGCCAGACGGCGGCGCGCCTCAAGCGGGCCGACGCCGAGAAGCTCTACACGGTGGCCAAGCGTTACAGCGGCGAGCGGGTGCACTTTGCCGTGGGCGACGGCCTGCTGCGGGTGCTCGACGCGGTCACCGGCGTCGAGAAGGTGGCGATCAGCCTGCCGGTGGTGGGAGGAGGACTCATCTTCCAGCAGGGTGAATGGAATGAGGAGCAGGCCGCCCACTTCGTGAACGCCATCCTCGTGCGCGGGCAGCGGCCCGACAAGGCGTACGAAGAGGCGGAGGCGCTGGCGGGCGTGCCCAACTGACATCGGGGAGGTCTGTTCTCATGCGGCGTGCCCTTGCGGTCTTGCTCCTCACCCTTTGCCTGACGCTCGCGCCGTGGGCCGGAACCGCCTACGGGGCGGCGGCGTCGGGCGTGACCCTCGGGCCGGACTGGCAGCTCTGGACGGTCTACGCCGTGGTGGAGCGTTACCACCTGAACGGCGCGGACCTGGAGACGTTCCTCGAGGGCGCCATCCGGGGCGGACTGGACGCACTCGGCGACCCCTACACCGAGTACTTCAACGCCGAGGATTACCAGGGGTTCCTGGAGAGCCTGGACGGCGACTTCGCCGGCATCGGGGTCTATCTGGAGAAGGACGGCGACTACGTCGTCATCGTCCGGCCCATCCGGGGCACCCCCGCCGCGGAGGCCGGGCTCCAGTCGGGCGACCGCATCCTGGCGGCGGACGGGGTGAACCTGGTGGGCGAGCCCATCGAGACGGTGCAGAGCCTGGTCCGGGGCGAGCCGGGCACCGCGGTGCAGCTCACCATCGAGCGCCCGGCCGAGGGCCGCCGGTTCAACGTCACCGTCACCCGCGCGTGGATCCACGTGCCCCAGGTGGAGTACCGCATGCTCGACGGGGGCGTGGGCTATCTGGAACTCATCGGCTTCGGTGACCGGGCCGAGCAGGAGTTCTACGCCGCCGTCTCCGCCCTGAAGGAGGCCGGCGCCACCAGCCTGGTGCTCGACCTGCGGGCCAACGGCGGCGGCTGGGTGGACACGGCGCTCGCCATCGCCGGCGCCTTCGTGCCTGAGGGCGAGCCGATCATGTATGAACTGGGCCGCGACAGCGAGCAGGTCTACCGGAGCGAAGGCCGGCTGATCGGGCTTCCCACCGCGGTGCTCGTGAGCGAGTACACGGCCTCGGCGGCGGAGATTCTCGCCGGGGCGATTCAGGACTACAAGGCCGGCGTGCTGGTGGGCACCAAGACCTTCGGCAAGGGCCTGGTGCAGGAGCTGATCCCGCTGCCCGACGGGGCCGCGGTGAAGGTGACGACGGCCGAGTACCTGACGGGCAAGCGGCAGCGGGTGCAGGGCGTGGGCCTCACGCCCGACCTGGAGGTGGAGGCGTACCAGCCCGACCCCGAGCTGTGGGAACCCCTCACGACCGACCGGGTGCTCACCAACGGCCACGTGGGGCTCGACGTGCTGGGGCTGCAGCGCCGTCTGACGTTCCTGGGTTACCACACCGACCTGGACGGCTACTTCCGGGCGCAGACGGCCTGGGCGGTGAGGGCCTTCGCCCGGGACAACGGGCTGACCGACGCGGCCATCGTGGACCAGGCCTACCTGGAGAAGCTG
This sequence comes from Symbiobacterium sp., assembly GCF_040797425.1. Taxonomy (NCBI): domain Bacteria; kingdom Bacillati; phylum Bacillota; class Clostridia; order Eubacteriales; family Symbiobacteriaceae; genus Symbiobacterium; species Symbiobacterium sp. The sequence goes on from NZ_JBFNEH010000002.1 coordinate 38,852, forward strand.
AACGCGCAGGTGGCTGCAAAGCTCCGGGCGGCCGACTGGCCCGACACCCAGCTGGAAGCCGCAGTTCAATACCTGACGCAGGCGCGCTGACGGCCTGCCGCGGCAGGCGGCGCGCCCTCCCGTACAGCGCAGCGGAAAGGGTATCGTCCGGCCCGTTGCGCTGAAACCTTTTTGGCCTGTAAACGCGTCCAACATGACAGGCGGCTCAGCACCTGCGCCCGCCGCAACCCGGGGCCGCAGGCGCCCCGCCCTGGTGAGGAAATATGCGGAAATTCATCGGTCTCATCGCCCTGGTCGCCTGTCTCCTGCTGCTGGTGCCCCGGGGCGCGCTGGCCTACCTGGCGGACGTGGCCGGCCACTGGTCCAACGCGCTGCTGACCGCGCTGGAGGTCCGGGGCGTGATCGCCGGTGACCGGGCCGGCAACTTCTACCCCGACGACCTGCTCACGCGGGCCGAACTGGCCCGCATCCTCGTGACGGGCCTCGGGTACTCCGAGGACGCTGCCCGGGTGCAGGACGCCCCCAGCCGCTTCGTGGACGTGTCCCGGGACCATCCCGACCGGGGCTACATCGAGCTGCTGTGGGAGCTGGGCCTGGCCCAGGGCTATCCCGACGGCCGTTTCGGACCCGAGGAGCCCGTCACCCGGGCGGAGATGGCGGTGGTGCTGGCGCGGGCGGCCGGCCTGGAGCAGCGGGCCACGGTGCTGCGCACGGCCCGCCTCGCGTACCGCGACGCCGCCCAGATCCCCGGGTGGGCCGTGGGGGCCGTGGCCGCGGCCGCGGAGGCCGGCCTGATGACCGGCGACGACATGGGCTGGTACCGCCCCGCCGACCCGGTGACCCGGGCGGAAGGTGCGGCGGCCTTTGCGCGCATCCTCGACCGGCAGGGCCTGCTCTTCGACCTGGAGGGCACGCTGGTCGCCTTCGACCCGCGCGAGGCCGAGGGCGTGGTGCGCACGCCCATGGGCGAGGAGCACCCGTTCAGCCTGGCGGTGGACGCCGCCGTGCTGCGGGGCGGCCAGCGCGCCTCGCCGCCGGCGCTTCGGGTGGGCGACCAGGTCTGGCTGATTCTGAACGACGCCGGCCAGGTCCGGTTCGTGGAGGCGTGGTACGCCGACATGCTGGCAGAGGGCCTCGAGGCGGCCGGCGACGGGAAGGTGCGGGCGATGCTGGCTGACGGCGAACGCAAGGTGCTCACGGTGCAGCCAGGCGCCCTCGCCTTCGTGAACGGCCGGCCGGCGACGCTTTCGGACGCCCTGGGGAAGGGGCCCACCTATCTGACCCTCGATGCCCGGACCGGTGCCGTCCGCTATGTCGACGCCGTGCGGACCTCCGTCTCCGGTACCGTCGCCCTGGTAGAGGACGACCGCATCTGGCTCGAGGAAGGGGAGGCGTTCACGCCGTACCCCCTGGCGGATGATGCCATCTTGGTGCTGGACGGGCAGCCGGTGGCTCCGTATGTGATCGAAGAAGGCGACCGGGTGGACCTGGCGCTGGATGCCGACGGTCACATCACCTATGCCGAGATCGTGAGGTGAGCCGATGCAGCGATCGGTGAGATGGGCGGCGCGGCTCGCCCTGGTGGTCCTGTTGGCCGGCCTGCTCGTTGACCTGCCCCCGTCGGGGCGTCCGGTGACCGGAGCCGGACCCGCCGAGGTGGCGCCGGCGGGGGAGCAGCCGGCTGAAACCGACCCGGCCGAGCCCGATGCAACCGGATCCGATGCGGCCCCCCCGCCGGCCGTCTCCGGTGCGGCGGATGCGCAGGCCGACGCCGGGCAGGCTATTCCGCCTGACGCGGCGGCCGTCGTGGAGGGGGCCGACGAGCCCGTGGCCACGCCGAAGCCCGCACTGCCGCCCCCTGACGACGCCGGCGCCACGGCGGATCCCGGCGGCCGGATGGCTGTCAACCTGGCCGCCGCCGGCATCCCGGCCTTCCGGGCATCCCGGGGGGTGGACGGCACCGGCGTGACGATCGCCGTGATCGACTCGGGGGTTGACCCCAGCCACCCCGACCTGCAGGTGACGCCTGACGGTCGGCGGAAGCTGGTGGACTGGAAAGACTTCACCGGCGAGGGGCGGGTGACCACGGATCGGGTGGTGCCGTGGGGTCAGCAGTACACGGCGCCGGACGGGCGCACGTTCACCCTGCCCGCGGCGCGCTCGGCCGGCGGCACGGCCCGCTTCGGCTACTGGGACGAGTCGAAGGTGCCGGGACTCATCAACCGCGACCTCGACCGCAACGGCTTCACCACCGACCGGTTCGGCGTGCTCCTGCTGGATCCGGAGACCCCGGGCCGGTTCACACAGGTTTATGTGGACACCGACAACGACGGCGACTTCCGGGATGAGCAGCCGCTGGCCGTGTTCCGGGAGGGCGGCGGCTGGGCCCGGCTGGGCCGGTACCGCAGCGGCGCCGCCGCCGAGCGGCAGCTGGCCTTTGTCGTAGCCGACATCGACCCCGCGGGCGGCTCGGTGCAGTTCGGCTTCGACAGCCTGGGGCATGGCACGCAAGTGGCCGGCGTGGCCGCCGCCCACGGCGAGGGCGGGCTGAACGGGGCCGCGCCGGGCGCGCAGTTGATGGCCCTGAAGGTGCTCAACTCCCAGGACAGCGGCAGCTGGTTCGCCGTGCGGGAGGCCATCGCCTACGCCGCCCGGCAGGGGGCACAGGTGATCAACGTGAGCCTGGGCGGCCTGGCCGTCTCCGCCACGTACGACTCCGAAGCCTCCGCCTGGCTCTCGCAGGTGGCCCGCCAGTACGGCGTGCTCATCCTGCTCGCGGCCGACAATTCGGGCCCGGGCCTCTCCAGCGGCGCCACGGTAGGCAGCGCCAATGAGTTGATGACCATCGGCGCCTACTACTCCCCCGAGATGTGGCAGCGCGACTACGGCTACACCGTGTCCGAGGAGACCGTCTGGTGGCGGTCGGGGATGGGACCGCGGTCCGATGGCGCCTACATCCCCAGCCTGGTGGCGCCCGGCGGCAGCCCCGCCCCTTCGCCCCGGTGGCTGCACCCCGAGGGTTACACCACCGCGGTGGGCACCTCCATCGCCGTGCCGCACGTGGCCGGGGCGGCGGCCCTGATGTTGGAGGCGGCGCGGCGTGACGGCCTGCCGCAGGACGGCGGCAGCCTGAAGCGGGCCCTGGAATCGGGTGCCCGGGCGCTGGCCGGCCTGGAGCCCTACGAGCAGGGCAGCGGCCTGCTGGACGTGGGCGCGGCCTACGCCGCGCTGGGGCGGCTGCAGCCCGTGCCGGCCCTGACGACCGCCATGGCCGGGGGCGGTGAGGGGCTGCTGGCCCGGTCGTACCAGCCGGGCAGCGACGCCTTCGTGCTGACCAATCCCACTAACCGCCCGGTGCAGGTGGAGATCGCCAGCACGGCCGACTGGGTGAGGCCGGCCCTGCGCGCCGCCGTGATCCCGGCCGGGCAGAGCCGGGTGGTGAGCCTGTCGCTCAACCCGCCGTCGGCGCCGGGGGTGCACAGTGCGTACGTGATCATCCGCGACCCGGATCAGGAAATCCCGATCATGCGGATCCCGGTCACCTTCGTCCGGCCCCAGGTAACCGCCGAGGGTCCGGCCGCCTACCAGTGGTCCGACCAGCTCTCTCCGGCCCGCTACCGGCGCTTCTTCGTGGAGGTGAAGCCGGGCACGACGAAGATGGCGGTCTCGGCCCGGGTGGGCACGGGCGCCGACGGTGCGCCGCTGGGTGCCGTGCAGGTGCAGGTCTTCCGCCCGGACGGCTACCTGGTGTATCGCTCGGAGGAGATCGGCTTCCAGGGCCAGGGCCTCTCGGCGCGGTTCGAGACGCCTGACCCGGTGGCGGGCGTCTGGGAAGTGGTGGTGGTGGCGCTGCCCCGGGCGGCGGCCGCCGGCGATGTGACGCCGTACCAGCTGCAGGCGGAGCTGGGCGCGGTGGTCTCCGCACTGCCCCTGCGGTACGCACTGCCCACCGGAGACGAGGTGGCCGGCAGCGCGACGGTGCGCAACCCGGGCCTCGCCTTCACAGGCCGTGCGGTGGCCCACGGGCTCACGGAGCAGGACCTGAGCCTGCCCTGGCAGGTAGTGCGGCAGGTGGGCCGCATCGACGAGTTCACCCTGGCCACCGGCGCCGCCCGGCTGCGCCTGGAGATTGCGAACCTCCTGCCCGCCAGCGCCCGGGTGCGGCTCTGGCTCTACCGGTACGAGCGGGGCCAGGGCTGGCAGCCGTACTGGCAGGCCAGCAGCGGCTCGGGCGGCGGGCAGCACATCGAGCTGCAGAACGTTCCGCCGGGCTACTACCAGGTGTTCGTGCTCTACGACGGTGCAATCCCCCACGACCTGCTCTACCAGTACCGCCGCCTGGTGGCGGTGGAGGCGTTCGGCATCGGCTCCCGCGACCAGGTCGCCCGGCACGAGCGGAGCAGCACGTGGAACGTCCCGCTCACCTTCTACACGCCGGTCACCCCGGGCCGCTACCACGGGTACGTGATCCTGGTGGACGAGTCGACTGGGGAATCCCTGGCCTGGCTGCCCCTGGAGGCGACGGTGGGCCTGGGCGAAATCAAGGTGACCACCCGTGTCCCCCGGCTGGTGCGGAACCAGACCGGAACGGTGGTGCTGGAGCTCAGGGACAAGGCCACCGGGGAGCCGGTGGACGGTGTGGTCACCGTGGACGGGCGCCGCTACCGGAGCCGTGGCGGGCAGGTGACGGTGACGGTGAAGCCCGTGCTGTCGGTGCATACCCTGCAGGTTGAGGCAGACCTGCCGGGCTACCAGTTCTACACCGCAACGCTGCGGCTGCCGGTGCAGGACGCATGGCTCAGCCACCCCACCGGCACCGAGCCGGAGACGGAGTACGAGGCATGGCGCAGCCGGGCCGGCTGGCTCCTGGACCAGCGCCTGAGGAGGGAGGACTGAGCATGGAAGCGACCCTGCGAGTGCGCATGTCGGCCAAAGACGCCCACTACGGCGGAAACCTGGTGGACGGGGCCCGCATCCTGGGCCTCTTCGGCGACGTGGCGACGGAACTGCTCATCCGCCACGACGGCGACGAGGGGCTCTTCGTCGCTTACGACTCGGTGGTCTTCAAGGCGCCGGTCTTCGCCGGCGACTTCCTGGAGGTACGGGGGCGCATCACCCGCGTGGGCAACACCTCCCGGGGCATGTCCTTCCAGGCCTACAAGGTGATCGCCGCCGATCCGACGCCCGAGCAGCCTTCCCGGGCGCGGGTGCTGCCCGAGCCGGTGCTGGTGGCCGAAGCCTCCGGCACCTGCGTGGTACCGAAGCCGTTCCAGCGCGGGGCCGCCTCCGGGGAGGGCGGCGTCGGTGCGCCGGGCGGGGACGGCGGAAGGGGGTAGCCGCGGTGGAGAAGCTGATCATCACCGTGGCGCTGAACGGCGCCGAGGTCACCCGGGCCAAGAATCCGAACATCCCGTACACGCCCGAGGAGCTGGCCGAAGACGCCGCCCGCTGCCGGGACGCAGGCGCCGCAATGGTGCACGTGCACGGGCGGCTGCCCGACGGCACCCCGACCCAGGACGCGGGCGTCTACCAGCGGATCCTGGAGGCCATCCGGGCCCGAACCGACGTGATCGTGCAGGTCTCCACCGGCGGCGCGGTGGGTATGGGCGCGGAGGAACGGCTGGCGCCCGTGCGGCTGCGGCCGGAGATGGCGAGCCTCACCACCGGCACCGTGAACTTCGGCGACTCCGTCTTCAGCAACCCGCCGGACCTGATCGAGCAGTTCGCCCGCACGATGCGCGATTACGGCGTGGTGCCCGAGATCGAATGCTTCGATGTGGGGCACATTGATAACGCCCTTGCGCTGGTGAAGCGGGAGATTCTCACGCTGCCGCTCCATTTCGACTTCGTGATGGGCGTCTCGGGCGGCATCGCCCCCACGGTCCGCAACCTGGTGCACATGAGCGAGTCGCTTCCGCCCGGCTGCACCTGGTCGGTGGCGGGCATCGGACGGGCCCAGCTGCCCCTGGCCACTGTGGCCATCGTGATGGGCGGCCACGTGCGGGTGGGGTTGGAGGACAACCTTTACTATACCCGCGGGGTCCCGGCCACCAACGCGATGCTGGTAGAGCGCATCGTGCGCCTTGCGCGCGAGCTGGGCCGGGAGGTGGCCACGCCGGAAGAGGCCAGAAGGATATTGCGGTTGCCCCAGCGAAGGTCATAAAGGTTAACGATGGGCACTTGTACGGGACCGGTAGTGGCACCGAAGGGGGTGTGGCGATGGTGCTCATCCCGACCAGCGTGACGGTGGCGCTGCGCTGCCCGCAGTGCGGGCAGCTGGAGCTGGTGGAACTCTCACGCTTCGCGCTGGGGCAGGACGGGTCACAGCGGCTCACGTGCACCTGCGGCCGCCACCTGCTCACGGTGGGGGTGCGGCGCCGTCAGGTGTGGATGCAGGTGCCCTGCTACCTGTGCGACGGCACCCACTTCCAGTACTTCACCCCCGCGGAGTTCTGGAACCCGGCCCTCAAGCAGATCCTCTGCGCCGAGACCGACCTGCAGTTGGGCGTTCTGGGCGGCGAGGCGGCGGTGGTGGAGTACGTCCGCCCCGACATGAGCGACCTGGAGCGCATCCTGGACGATGCGGCCTTCGACGAGTTTTTCGACGAGCCGGCCATCATGTACCAGGTGCTGAACCAGGTGCAGGAGCTGAACGCCGAGGGCCATCTCCACTGCCGGTGCGGCAGCCGGGACATCCGGGTGAACGTGTTTCCGGACCGCCTGGAGCTCATCTGCGCGGACTGCGGGCGCGAGCGGTCGGTGCCGGCCACGTCGGAGCGTGACCTGGACCTGCTGCTCTGCGCGACCCACCTGGAGGTCGGCGGCGAGTCGCCGTCCAGGCGCAGCGGGCGCAAGAAGTGAGAGAGGAGCGTCGCCATGAAGCTGTTCATCGACACCGCCAACGTGGCTGAAATCCGTGAGGTGGCCTCCTGGGGCGTGCTGAGCGGCGTGACCACGAACCCGTCCCTGGTCGCCAAGGAAGGGCGCGACTTCATGCAGGTGTTGCGCGAGATCCTGGAGATCGTGGACGGCCCCATCAGCGCCGAGGTAGTGAGCCTCACGGCCGACGAGATGGTCGAGGAGGCAAAGCAGTACTACGAGCTGCACAAGAACATCGTGATCAAGCTGCCGGTGACGGCCGAGGGGCTCAAGGCCTGCAGCCGGCTGAGCGCCAAGGGCGTGCGCTGCAACATGACCCTGGTCTTCAGCCCGAACCAGGCTCTGCTCTGCGCCCGGGCCGGCGCCGCCTTCGTCTCGCCCTTCGTGGGGCGCCTCGACGACATCTCCACCGACGGCATCCAGCTGATCCGGGACATCGCCGAGATCTTCGATGTGCACGCCATCGAGACGGAGATCATCGCCGCCTCGATCCGCACGCCGGGGCAGGTGGTGGAGTGCGCCAAGGCGGGCGCCCACATCGCCACCATTCCGCCGAAGGTCTTCCATCAGATGCTGAAGCACCCGCTTACCGACATCGGCATCGAGCGCTTCCTGAAGGACTGGGAGGCCGCCCGGGGCAAGGTGTAACCCTGCACTTGATGAGAGGCACACAGACCCCGCCGCCCGTAAGAGGAGCGGCGGGGTCCTGCGCGCTTGCGGCTCCTGCGGTGCAGGGGGTTTCCTGCCCTCCCCTGCCACCTTTCTACCAATAGATTCGGTCAATTCCGTCACGTGGCAGAATCTATAACGAGCCCGTCCCCCTCCCTAGTAGAATGGGAAGTGGAGTTCGCTGCTGCTCACGAAAGGGGAGGGAAGCGCAGTTGGAGAGGGAACTCGCAATGGATCTGGTCCGGGTAACGGAAGCGGCGGCCCTGTCCTGTGCGCGGTGGATGGGGCGCGGCGACAAGAAACTGGCGGACCAGATGGCGGTGGACGCCATGCGGGCCGGCTTCGACACGGTGAACATCGACGGCGTGGTGGTGATCGGGGAGGGCGAGATGGACGAGGCGCCCATGCTCTACATCGGCGAGCAGGTGGGCGCCGGCGGCATCGCCGCCGACGTGGCAGTGGACCCCGTTGAAGGGACGAACCTGGTGGCCAAGGGGCTGAACGGGGCGATCGCGGTGGTCGCACTGGCGCCCCGTGGGCACCTCCTGCACGCACCGGATATGTATATGGAGAAGATCGCGGTCGGCCCCAGCGCCCGGGGGTGCATTGACATCACCGCGTCCATCACCGCCAACCTGCGGTGGGTGGCCCGGGCCAAGGGGAAGGACGTGAGCGACCTGACGGTGGTGATCCTGGACCGGGACCGGCACCGGGCGATGATCCAGGAGTGCCGGGAGGCCGGCGCCCGCATCAAGCTGATCTCCGACGGCGACGTGGCCCCGGCGGTGGCGGCGGCGATTGAGGAGACCGGCGTGGACATGCTGCTGGGCATCGGCGGCGCGCCGGAAGGCGTGCTGGCCGCGGCGGCCCTCAAGTGTCTGGGCGGCGACATGCAGGCCCGGCTGAAGCCAATGAACGAGGAGGAGTACGCCCGCTGTAAGGCGATGGGCCTGAGCGACCCGAACCAGGTGCTGCTGCTGGACGACCTGGTGAAGGGCGACGACGTCTTCTTCGCCGCCACGGGCATCACCGATGGCGAGCTTCTGAGGGGCGTGCGCTACTCTGGCCAGAACCGGGCCCAGACGCACTCCATTGCCCTGCGGGGCAAGACCGGCACCCTGCGCTTTATTGAGGCCTATCACCAGCTGGACCGCAAGCCCGACTGGTACCGGCCCCGGCTGGCGGCCCGCTGAAGCATGATTCCCCCGCTCCTGGCATAGACCTGTCCCTGACGGGATGGGGGTGGACGGAACTTGGCACTGCGGTGGGCTTCACAGAAGCCGGAACCGGACGGGCGACGAGCGGGCGCATGGCTGCTGGCGCTCGTTCTGGTGCTGGGCGCCGGTTACCTGGGCTGGCTGCAGGCGGTACAGGGCAAGCCGGCCCCCCATGGCGGGCAGCGGGATGGGCGCCCGCCGGCCGAGGACCCGTACCCGCCGGCCCGGGGCGGTCTGCTCGCCGGTGGGGTGGCGCAGCTATCCACCGAAGTTTCCACAGCGATGTTCGACTTACCCACAATATCCACAGCCCGCTGTTGATAAATTTTCGTACAACATGGCATGAGTTACCGTAGGCAAAAGGACTATGCACTTCATGGTTAAGGCCATCTCATTTCTCGGACGCGGTCCGGAACCGCCGGCGGCATACCCGTCGTGGCGAATCATGTCGAAAAACGACGAGACCCCCGGGGACGGTCCCCCGGGGTTCTCGCCCGCCAGACCCGGACCGGCCGGTCAGTTGGCCGGCAGCAGCCGCAGCGCGCGGCCTGAGGTGTAGCTGGTGAAGTTGCGGCGCACCAGTTCCCCCCGCTGGTGGAGGGCCGACTGGTCGTCGTAGTGCGGGCTGAGGAAGTGGCCCGCCTGGCCGGGGGTCACGACGGAGCGGCTGTTGCCGGCGGGGTCCGCCAGGTCCACCACCTGTCGCCAGGGGGCGAAGGTGCGCACCATGCCGTCGGCCCCGAAGGACATGTTGCCCACCGTCACGCCGCTGCCGCCCACAGGGTAGCGGGAGGGGTTGAAGAGCCAGCCCAGCGGCGTCGCCGCCGCCCCCACCGGGTGGGGCGGCTGCAACCGGTGGTACTTGCCCCACGCCCAGCGGGAGGGGTCCTTCCCCTGCAGGGCGACGGCGCGGTCGACGGCTGCCAGGAAGGAGTCCACGGCCAGGCGGTCGAGCCCGCCCGCGGCCTCGACCCAGTCGTTCGGGCGGCCGGCGGCGGCGTCCAGCAGCGCCATGTCGGTCACGTTGCCCTTGTCGGCCATGCGGCGGTAGAGCGCCTCACCCATCAGCGGCTCGTAGAGCCGGCGCGTCAGCTCGTCCCACCAGAAGTGCCAGACGAGCGGGGCACCCTGGTCGGCGCTGTCCACCCGGTCCCACGCCTTCAGAAGCTCCAGGGCCGACCGGGCCGGCTCGGCGAGTTCCGCCCGCTCCACGGGCGGCAGCAGCACCGGCAGCAGGGTGCGGGCGTGCAGGTTGGCGTAGTCTGCCTGCATGGCCTGCATGTCGTCCGCGGTGAGGTCGCCCTTCTTCTGCTCGATCATCTCCACGATGCGTATGGCCCGGTAGGGCTGGGACCAGGAATGGGTCAGGAAGTAGGGATAGGCGTCATCAATGACCTTGTTGTTGGCGGTGACGATGTATCCCTCCGGTGGGTTCACGGCCTCGGGCATCTCCTCGAAGGGGATGAAGCCGACCCATTCGTACTCGTCGGTCCAGCCCGGCACGGGCAGCAGGCCGTCGCCCTGGCGCCGGATGGGCACCAGCCCGCCGGCGCGGTAGGCAATGGTGCCGTCCACGTCGGCGTAGACGAAGTTCTGAGTGGGCACGTGGAACGATCGCAGGGCCTCCCGGAACTCCTCCCAGTCCCGCGCTTTCGGGAAGAGCAGCACGGCCTCCAGTTCAGGCGTGGGCATGTGGGCGGTCCACTTCAGGGCCAGGGCCTCCGCCGGACGGTTGTCGGGGTCGCCCACCACCTCCGAGATGATGGGTCCGTGCCGGGTGACCACCACCTCGAACGGGACGGGGTCCTGCCCCTTCACCAGGATCAGTTCCCGGTGGACCGTTGCGTCCTCCCACCGGCCCATGTACTCGAACTGGTAGGGGTTGTCGGGGTTGCGCCGCTCGATGTAGAGGTCCTGCACGTCCGGATTGGTGTTGGTCACGCCCCAGGCGATGCGGTCGTTCTGCCCAATGACGATGCCGGGCGCGCCGGGGAACATCACGCCGTAGGCGTTGATTTGCCCTTCGATCACCAGGTGCTGCTCGTACCAGATGGACGGAGTGCGCGCGCCCAGGTGCGGGTCGTTGGCCAGCAGGGGTTTGCCGGTGCGGGTGAGGTCGCCGGCCACCACCCAGTTGTTGGAGCCCCGCCCCTCGTCGGGGACGGGCAGCAGGGCCAGCAGTTCGGAGAGGTCAAGGGTGGAGCCAGGCCGGGCGGCACCGAGCCGCGCACCACCGTCCACAGCGGCGCCGGCCAGGGAGCCGCCGGTCGTGGCGGCACCGTCTCGGTCAATGCCCGTTGCAGGCGCGGCGGCGGTCGGTGCGCCGGGGCCTACCGGGTCCGTGAACCCCTCCGGACGGTAGCGGATCATGGTGATACCGTCTTCGGGATAGACGGGCATGAGCTGGTTCGCCAGGTCCTCGCCCACCTGGTTGCGCAGCTGTAGCCGGTAGACTTCCGCCGCGAAGTTGCCGCCCAGGTCGTAGGCCATGAGCTTGCCGATGAGAGCCGAGTCGACGGGCGTCCACGGCTCGGGCTTGTACCCGAGCAGGGTGAACTCCACGGGCAGGCGGTTCTGGGCGGTGGCCTCGGCGATGAACGCGTTCACGCCAGCGGCGTATGCCTCGAGCAGTTCCATGGCCCAAGGGCTGTGGGATTGCACCGAAACCTCGGCGGCCCGCCGCAGGTTCAGGGCCCGGAAGAGCTTGTCCGACTCCAGCTGGCTCGGGCCGATCACCTCGGCCAGGCGGCCGGCCGCGGCCCGCCGGGTCAGATCCATCTGGAAGAGCCGGTCCTGGGCTACCACGTAGCCCTGGGCCATGTAAAGGTCGTGTTCGTTTTGGGCCACGATGTGGGGCACGCCCCACTCGTCCCGGTACACCGTGACCGGCGCGCGCAGCCCGGGCAGCTGGAGCTCGCCGCGGGTAACGGGCAGGCTCCGCCTGGCGAAGGCGTAGCCGCCCGCCAGGGCGACCAGCAGCACCGCCACCAGGGCCAGCGCCGTGTAGCCCAACCATCGGGCCAGTCTGCGCGCCGCTGTGCGCGGCCGGCGCGCTCTCTGTGGTGTGACAGCCATAATTCAACCCCCACACAGCGAATGGTGGGGGTTGTATTCGACGCGATTTTCCCATCTACCTGTAAACTCTGATGGTTACGATGGGGACGAAGGAGGCACCAGGCGTAACTCGACGCCGCCGCTCCCCGTCGCGATCGGCGCCAGTTCACCCCGCAGCCACGGCGCCACGTGGTCTGCGCCCGCCGGGTCCAGGGGGTGGCTGCCCGCACCGGGAGCCAGGATGGCGGCGGAGTCGCCCGGGGGGCCGAGGTCGTCGAGGCGCCGGTAGGTGGTGGCGGTGTGGACCCCGTTCACCCCGGCCGGGTCCGGGCCGCTGCGGTTCACGGTTGCGGGGCCGCCGCCCAGCGGATAAGGGCCCTGGTCGACCAGGGGAGCCAGCGCCGGCAGCGCCTGGCTGAGGCTGTGGCGGAAGCGTACCCGGTGCTCGCGGCCCCAGGCCCACGCCTCGGGCCGGTGCCCCTGCCGGGCCGCCAGATAGGCCACCGCCCGCCGGAAGGCCCGCAGGGCCACGCGCGGCAGCCCCAGGTCGCCCTCCAGCGTGAGCCACGGGTTCTCCTCACCCGACAGGGTCCGAAGGAGCAGCCGGTCTGCCGCCTCCAGGCCGCCCCGCGCCGCGACGAACCGGTTGAACAGGGTGAGGCCCATGCGGGGACGGAAGGCGTCTTCCACCAGGTTGAAGTACCACTGCTCCCACAGGCAGGCCGCCCCCGACCCGGCCGGCTCGTCCTGCTGCCAGTCCGAGAGCAGGAGAAGTGCCTGCTTTTCCAGCTTGGAGAGGCTCTCGTTGTGCGGGCCCTGGCGCAGGCCCTCCTGCATGGCCTGAAGCAAGGGCTGCAGCAGCAGCCGGGCCTGCAGGCTCACCTCGTCCGCGGCGAGCGGCGCCATCCGCTCCAGGTTCCAGTCGGCCCGGGCCTCCAGGACCTCCCGGATGCGGCGGGCGGCGTACCGGGAAGGGCATGCCACGGCGACGCCGCCGGGCGGGTTCACCTCTTCCTGCAGGACGGGGCCGGTCTCCAGCCGGGCGACGGTGCCGTCGGTCCCGGCGTAAACGGCGGCGAGCCCCGGGGCGGTCCACCCGGACAGGGCGGCCCGGAAGTCGGCGTACCCGTGCGCCTGGCAGAGGCTCACCAGGACGGCCGCCTCCGCCGCGGGCCGGAGCACGGGGCAGCGCAGCACGAGCCGGCCGGCCGGACCTTCGGCCAGGACGGGGCCCGTCTCGGTCTCCGCCACGGTGTGGGCGACCGGCTCCGCCCGGCCCCGCACCCGGATGGGCGCATCAAACTGCTGCGGCGCCGGCCCGTCCGGGGGTTCGGTGACCAGGTCTGCCCCCTCGGTGCCCGACGGGGCGAGGCCCCAGGCGAACTGGGATGAGCGGCCCGCCATGAGCCCCGGCAGGCCGGCGAGGGCCACGCCCTCCAGGCGGGCCCCGCCCGGGCCGGAGAGCACGACCGGGTGGAGCGGCGAGGGGGCCACAGGCGCCGTCTCCAGGATGCAGCCGGAAAGGGGGAAGCCCGCTGCCGCGCGGTCAGGGCCGACCGCCCAGGCGGCGCCGCCGGCGACGGTCTGAGGCGAGCAGGCGGCTACGTCGCACAGGTCGGCCAGTGTCGGAAACGGCGCGAGGTCCGGTCCAGCGTCGCCCCAGAGCGCTGCAGCCGCCTCGGGCCCGGCCACCTGGGCAACCTGGGCCCGCACGAGTGCGCCGGAGAGCGGCGAGGTGAACTCGAGTGTCAGCAGCTTGCCCACGGCCAGCGAGTCTTCCGCCCGCCAGGGCTCGGGCCGCAGCCGCGCCACGGCGAACTCCGGGGGCAGGCGGCCCTCCGCGATGAAGGCATTCACGCCGGCGGCGTAGGCTTCCAGGCAGGCGCGGACATCGGGCGGGCAGGCGGCGAGGGCCTGCCCGGCCAGCCGCTGGAGGCCCAAGGTGCGCATGAGGCGGTCGCGGGCCAAGGACGGCTCGCCGTGGACCTCGGCGAGGCGGCCGGCAGCCGTGCGCCGCGCCATCTCCATCTGCCAGAGCCGGTCCCTGGCGGCGATGTACCCCTGGGCCAGGAAGAGGTCGTGCCAGTTCTGGGCGGTGATGTGAGGCGTGCCGTGCCGATCGCGTCGGATCACCACCGGTGCGCGCAGGCCGGCAACGGTCACCGCCCCCTGCTGCCGCGGGCGGTGGCGCTGCAGGAAAAGCAGGGCCGTGGCGGCGGCCGCCCCCACTACCAACGCGAGGACGGCCGGGGCCGCAGTGCGGGTCGCCAGCGCCAGGGTCACGAGCGCAACCAGGAGGGCGCCGGCGTAAGCAAACAGACGGAGCAAGGGTTCACCCCCGCAAGCATCAGATCGCAAAAGGCTGCACAAGGGGTTTGATGATCAGGGGGCATTCTCCTGCTGGGGTCGTTGCAACCCTCAAATCGCGCGTGTTATAATACGTCGGTACGACTCCGTCTTCGTAGACCGGCGCCCTGAAAGCAGCTGCAACTGCTCCACCGGGTGCACCGGTAACGGCGTCGGGTTCGAAGCCATAGTAAAGGAGTTTGGGAGAGCATGAAGCCAGGAATCCATCCGAAGACCGAAAAGGCGACCATCACCTGCGGCTGCGGCGCCACGTATGAACTGCTCTCCACCAAGAAGAACATCCGGGTGGAGATCTGCGCCAACTGCCATCCGTTCTACACCGGCACGCGGCAGCAGCGCGTGGAGGCTGGCTCCCGTATCGACCGGTTCAGGAAGAAGTACGGCCGGTAGTCCGCAGATGGGGAGAAGCAAAGCAGAGCCAGCGCGCTCTGCTTTCTTCGTCAGATTGAGAGGGGGGAGCCCGCAGTGAGCGTCCAGCGTGGGGTGTACGGCGGACAGGCCGTGATCGAGGGGGTCATGATGCGCGGGCCGAAGTGGATGGCGATCGCCGTCCGTCGTCCCGACGGGGATATCGCCATCCACCGGGAGGAAGTCCAGTCCCTGACGCAGCGCTACCCGTTGCTGCGGCTGCCGCTCCTGCGGGGCGTGGTGGCCATGTGGGAGGCCCTCTCCCTCGGCATCAGCGCGCTGATGTTCTCGGCCAACCAGGCCATGCCCGACGACGAGCAGCTGAGCAAGGGCGAGATGACCCTGACGACCGCCGTGGGCATCGTGGTGGCCATCGCCCTGTTCGTCGTCGCACCCACGCTGCTCACCACCTACGTGAAGGCGCTCTCTGCCAGTGCGCTGCTCACCCACGTGGTCGAGGGGGGCATCCGGCTCGCGCTGTTCATCGGCTACCTGGTGGGGATCTCGCTCATGAAGGAGATCCAGCGGGTGTTCCAGTACCACGGGGCCGAGCACAAGGTGATCAACGCCTATGAGGCGGGCGAGGAGCTGACCGTGGAGAACGTGAGGCGCTACTCCCGGGAGCACAAGCGCTGCGGCACCAGCTTCCTGCTTTACGTTGTGGTTATTTCCATCCTGATCTTCTCTATCGTCAGCGTGGAGAACGTGTGGCTGCGTATCGTCGCGCGTATCGGCATGCTGCCGCTGGTGGCCGGCGTGGCCTACGAGTGGATCCGCCTGGCGGGGCGCTCCGACAGCCCCCTGGTGAACGCCCTGAGCCGGCCCGGCATGTGGCTGCAGGGGCTCACCACGCGCGAGCCCGACGACAGCCAGCTGGAGGTGGCCATCGCTTCCTTCGAGACCGCCCGGGGCCACGGCCTGCCGGGTTAGCGTCGCGCTTCACGGGGCACGGGGACGCCCGCGCCCCTTTTCCATGCCCTGAATTCGCACACGCGAGGTGAAACCCGATGGATGCCCGCATGAGAGAGAAGCTGGAGGGCGTCGTTGATCGTTATGAAGACCTCACCTACAAGCTGGGCGACCCGGCGGTGATCGGCAACCCGTCGGAGTACCAGCAGGTGGCGCGCGAGCACAACCGGCTCGGCCCGGTGGTGGAGAAGTTCCGGGAGTACGAAAAGACCGAGCGGGACATCCAGGACGTGCTCGACCTGCTCGACGGCCACCTGGAGTCTGAGGAGCGCGCCCTCTTCAACCAGGAGCTGAAAGAGTTGAAGGAGCGGCTGGAGAAGCTGCAGGAGGAGTTGCGCGTCCTGCTCTTGCCCCGCGACCCCAACGACGACAAGAACGTGATCATGGAGATCCGCGCCGGGGCCGGCGGCGACGAGGCCTCGCTGTTTGCGGCGGAGCTCTTCCGCATGTACACCCGCCTCGCCGAGCGCCACAAGTGGAAGACCGAGGTCATCTCCATCAGTGAGAATGAGGCCGGGGGGATCAAGGAGGTGCTCTTCCAGATCAACGCTGAGGGCGCCTACTCCCGCCTGAAGTACGAGGGCGGGGTCCACCGGGTGCAGCGGGTGCCGGTCACCGAGTCGCAGGGGCGCATCCACACCTCCACCGTCACGGTGGCCGTGATGCCGGAGGCGGAGGAAATCGACGTCGAGATCAAGCCGGAGGACCTGAAGATCGAGGTGCAGCGGGCGGGCGGCGCCGGCGGCCAGCACGTGAACAAAACCGAGTCGGCCGTGCGCATGACCCACCTGCCCACGGGCATCGTGGTCTACTGCGCCGATGAGCGGTCGCAGATGCAGAACCGGGAGAAGGCCCTGCGGGTGCTGCGGACCCGGGTCTACGACTACTACCGCCAGCAGGCCAAGAGCGCCGAGGAAGAGAAGCGCCGGGCGCAGGTGGGAACGGGCGAGCGCGCGGAGAAGATTCGCACGTACAACTTCCCGCAGGACCGCGTGACCGACCACCGCATCGGCCTTACGGTGCACAACATCGCCGCGATCATGGACGGAGAACTGGACGAGATCATCGACGCGCTGGCCCAGCACGAGCAGGCGTCCCGGCTGCAGGGCGAGGAGGCCTGACCAGCCGTGGCGAAGCGGCGTTCCGTCGGCGAGGCGCTGGCCGGGGCCCGGCAGCGCCTCCGGGCGGCCGACGTTGACGGCGCCGACCGGGAGGCCGCCTGGCTCCTGGCGCACGTGCTCGGCTGCTCCGCGGGGGCGCTGCTGGCCCGGCGGGACGAGCCGCTGCCGCAGGAGGCGGACGAAGCCTACGCGGCGCTGGTGGCGCGCCGGGAGCGGCGGGAACCCCTGCAGTACATCCTCGGCACCGAGGAGTTCATGGGGCTCACGTTCCGGGTGACCCCGGCGGTGCTCATCCCCCGCCTGGACACCGCCGTGCTGGTGGAGCAGGCGGTGGCCCGCCTGGCGGGGCGGGGGCCGGTGCGGGTGGCGGACGTGGGCACGGGCAGCGGGGCGATCGCCGTCGCCGTGGCCCACCGGCTGCCCGCGGCCCGGGTGGTGGCCGTGGACGTGAGCCCTTCCGCACTGGCCGTGGCCGCCGAGAACGCCCGCCTGAACGGCGTGGCCGACCGGGTGGAGCTGCGGCAGGGCGACCTGCTGGAGCCGCTCAGGGCAGATGCGCCGGCTGCGGCCGGGATTGGTGCCGACGACGTCTGGTTCGATGCGATCCTGTCCAACCCGCCCTACATCAGTGAGCCGGAACTGGAGGGGCTGATGCCCGAGGTGCGGGACTGGGAGCCGCGCCTTGCCCTCGCAGCCGGACCAGACGGCCTGATCTTCTACCGCCGGCTTGCGGCGGAGGCGCCGGCCTTTCTGCGTCCGGGCGGCTTCCTGGGCGTCGAGGTGGGGGCGGGTCAGGCCGGAGCCGTGGCCGGGCTGTTCCGGGCGGCGGGGTTCGTCGGCATCACCGTCCATGCGGATACCGCCGGCGTTGATCGCGCCGTCTTCGGGAGCGTTGCACCGTAGTGTGCGGCGCTCTTTCGTTGTGCGCGCCTCACCTGCCACACTTTCCCACGAGGGGCGGAAGGGTCGACATCGCATGCTAACTTCGCGACCACGCGCATAGGAAAGCGGGCAGGAAATGGCGCGTTTGACCCCGAAGTCTAACGAGATTCAAGGCTACCGACTGGGGAGGGTGGAACGTGGAGCGGAAGGTAGCGGGTACGCGAGTGCTGCAGGTGGATTCGGCCGAACCGGACCCGGCGGCTATCAGCGAGGCCGCTGCGCTCCTGCGCGCGGGCGACGTGGTCGCCTTCCCCACGGAGACCGTCTATGGGCTGGGCGCCAGCGCGCTGGACGGCCAGGCGGTGCGGCGGATCTACGCCGCCAAGGGCCGGCCTTCGGACAACCCGCTGATTGTACATGTGGCCGACCGGGCGCAGCTTGCAGACGTGGTGGCCTCGGTGCCGCCCGCGGCCGAGCGGCTGATGGACCTTTACTGGCCCGGCCCGCTGACGCTGGTGATGCCCAAGGGTCCCAAGGTGGCCCCTGAAGTCACCTGCGGCCTGGACACGGTGGGTGTGCGCATGCCTGACCATCCGGTGGCGCAGGCTCTCATCCGGGCGGCGGGTGTTCCGATCGCCGCACCCAGCGCCAACCGCTCGGGCCGGCCGAGCCCCACCACGGCCGAGCACGTGGTGGAGGATCTGGCCGACCGCATCCCGCTGGTGCTCGACGCCGGCGAGACCGGCGTGGGCGTGGAGTCCACCGTGCTGGACGTGACCGTCGACCCGCCGGTGCTCCTGCGGCCGGGCGGCGTGACCCTGGAGGAGCTCGAGGCGGCGATCGGCCACGTGGAGGTCGCCCCCGCAGTGCTGGGTGCTGACCCGGGCGAGCGCCCGCGCTCGCCGGGCATGAAGTACAAGCATTACGCCCCGCGGGCCCCCCTGATTCTGGTGGACGGCCCCGTGATCCAGATGCAGAACAAGATCCGCGACCTCGCCATGGAGTATCTGGAGGAGGGGAAGCGGGTCGGCATCCTCTGCAGCGCCGAGAGCCGGGGCGTGTACGTGGCGCCGGTGATCCTGGAGTATGGCTCGCGGGCAGACCTGAGCGGTGTGGCCAGCGACCTGTTTGCCGCCCTGCGCGCGTTCGACCGGCACGGGGTGGATGTGATTCTGGCCGAGGGCGTGCCGGAGACCGGCATGGGCCTGGCCATCATGAACCGGCTGCGCCGTGCGGCCGGGGGGCGGGTGATCCGGGTATGAGGGTGCAGCGGGTGCTGCTGGTCTGTTCCGGCAACACCTGCCGCAGCCCGATGGCGGCGGCCCTCCTCGCCGAGTTCTGGCGCAAGGCAGACCCCGGCTGGGCGCTCACCGTCGAATCGGCGGGCACCGGGGCCTTCCCGGGGTTGCCCGCCAGCCCCCATGCGGTGACCGTGATGCAGGAGCGGGGCATCGACCTCAGCGGCCACCGGTCCCGCCCGGTGCAGAGCCTCGACGGGTATGACCTGGTGCTCACGATGACTCGCGGCCACCGCGATGCGCTGCGGAACCGCTTCCCGGACGCGGCCGGCCGGATCTTCAGCCTGGGCGAGTACGCCGGGACGGGGGAGGACGTGCCCGACCCGTTCGGCGGCTCGCTGGAGGCCTATCAGAAGACCGCCGCGGCGCTGGAGCGGCTGCTGCCGGCGGTGGTGGATCGAATTCGCGCGGAAGGGAGTACGCAGCATGAAAGTAGCAGTGGGATCTGATCATGGCGGTCTCGACCTGAAAGAGACCGTCATTTCCGTGCTCAGGTCTCTGGGTCACGAGGTGGACGACCTGGGGACTTACGACAGGAACTCGTGCGACTACCCCGATTACGCGCAGAAGGTGGCGGAGGGCGTGGCCGCCGGGCGCTACGACCGCGGCGTCCTGATCTGCGGCACGGGCCTGGGCATGTCCATCGCCGCCAACAAGGTCCCCGGAATTCGGGCGGCCGTCTGCAACGAGATCTACATGGCCCGGATGGCCCGCGCCCACAACGACGCCAACGTGCTTTGCCTGGGGGCGCGGGTGGTGGGCCCCGGCGTGGCCGAGGAAATCGTGCGGACCTTTTTCACCGTCGAACATGAGGGCGGCCGTCACGCCCGGCGGGTGGAGAAGATCCGCCTCCTGGAGCGCCGGTAGGGGGCCCTACCATGGTGGACGAGCAGTTCCTGCAGACCGTGCGGGCTCAGACCCGCGCCGCCGTGGACGAGCTGCTCTCGGCCGCCGGGCTCTCCCCCGGGCAGGTACTGGTGGTGGGCTGTTCCACCAGCGAGATCCTCGGAAAGCGCATCGGCACCGCCGGCAGCGAGGCGGTGGCGGAGGCGGTTCTGGAGCCGCTGTGGGAGGCGTGCAGCGGGGCGGGCGTCTACCTGGCCTGCCAGTGCTGTGAGCACCTGAACCGGGCGCTGGTGGTGCCCGCAGCCGCGGCCGAGCGATACGGCTGGGAGCGGGTATGGGTCGTCCCGGTGCCGCAGGCGGGCGGGGCGTTCGCCGCCCGGGCGATGCGCCGGCTGCCGGATGCGGTGGTGGTGGAGGAGATCGCGGCCCATGCGGGCCTCGACATCGGCCTGACCATGATCGGCATGCACCTCCGCCGCGTGGCCGTGCCGGTGCGGCTCCAGACCGCCATGATCGGACAGGCCCGGGTAATCGCCGCCCGGACCCGCCCGAAGCTGATCGGCGGGGCCCGTGCGGTTTACGAGATGGAGTCCAAGTAAGGGAGAGAGCGCCATGTCCAGGGTTGTCGTCATTGACCATCCGCTGATCCAGCACAAGCTCAGTATCATCCGCGACAAGGAGACGGGCCCCAAGGAGTTTCGCGAGCTGGTCAACGAGGTGGCCATGCTGATGGCCTACGAGGTGACCCGGGACCTGCCTACCGAGGAGGTGGAGGTGGAGACGCCGATCGCCCGGGCGAAGTGCCGCCGGCTCGCCGGGGAGAAGATCGGGCTGGTCCCCATCCTGCGGGCCGGGCTCGGCATGGTGCAGGGCATCCTGAACCTCTACCCGACCGCCCGGGTGGGCCACATCGGCCTCTACCGCGACCCCGAGACGCTCCGTCCCGTCGAGTACTACTGCAAGCTTCCCCCCGACCTGAATGAGCGCGAGCTCATCGTGGTCGACCCGATGCTGGCCACCGGCGGCTCGGTGGTGGCGGCCATCGACCTGATCAAGCGCAGGGGTGGCCAGAAGATCAAGCTGCTCTGCCTGATTGCCGCTCCCGAGGGGGTGAGGGCGGTGCAGGAGGCGCACCCGGACGTGGACATCTTCATCGCTGCCCTCGACGAACGGTTGAACGAACACGCCTACATCGTGCCCGGCCTCGGCGACGCCGGTGACCGGCTTTTCGGAACGAAGTAGGAGGAATGGCCATGGCACGGCCCGGCTGGGACGAGTACTTCATGGAACTGGCGCAGGTGGTGGCGAAGCGTTCGACCTGCAACCGCCGGGCGGTGGGCGCCGTCTTAGTAAGGGACAAGCGGATCCTTACCACCGGCTACAACGGGTCGCCGCCCGGGCTGCCCCACTGCACAGACGTGGGCTGCCTGATCGTGGACGGACACTGCGTGCGGGCCATCCATGCGGAGCAGAATGCGATCATCCAGGCGGCGCTGCACGGCATCGACCTGCGGGGCGCCACCTGCTATGTGACCAGCAGTCCGTGCGTCCACTGCGCCAAGATGCTGATCGCCGCCGGCATCAAGCGCATCGTGTACCTGGACAGCTACACCGAGCAGATCGGGCTGGAGATGGCCCGGCAGGCCGGCGTGGTGATGGAACGCTTCCAACCTTCCAACCCCTGTTGACCTTTACACGCTGTTCCTTTGCGCTTAGAATAACAAGCGTCCGGTCCCGGCATTATGTAGTCTGGTACGCTGCTGAGCCGGTGTAGGAGTTGAGCGGAATGTTGATGAAAGCAGGCCTCGCGTTTGGGTTGGCGCTTGTGGGCGCGCTCTTGCTCACGCCCCTGATGCGCCGGCTGGCACTGCGGGCCGGCATCGTGGCGCCGGTAGTGGCCAGAAGCGTACACACGGAGCCGAAGCCTTTCCTTGGCGGCCTGGCGATGTACGCCGCGTTCGCCCTTGCGGTCATCGCAGGCGGGGGACTGAGCGATCCGCAGGTGGTGGGGATCCTGGTCTGCGGCGGCCTGATTACCCTGTTGGGTCTGTGGGACGACCGAAAGCCCATGCGGCCCCGGACGAAGTTCCTGGGCCAGGTGCTGATCGCCGCACTGCTGGTCTACGTCCCGGTCTGGCAGCTCCAGGTGCACGCCATCTACAGCCCGCTGGGCGACCGGTGGGTCCACTTCGGACCGCTGGCCGGACCGCTGACGATCATCTGGATCGTGTCTTTCGTGAACGTGATGAATTTCATCGACGGGCTGGACGGGCTGGCGGCCGGCATCTCCACCATCGCGGCGCTCACGCTGCTGGTGGTTTCGTTCCAGCAGTCCCAGGCGGTGGCCATCCTGCTCTCGGCGGCGCTGGCGGGCGCGGCCATCGGGTTCCTGCGGTACAACTTCAACCCGGCGAAGATCTTCATGGGCGACGCCGGCTCGATGTTCCTGGGGCTCACGCTCGCCGCCATCTCGGTGGACGGCGTGATGAAGAGCGCCCTCGCCGTTTCGGTGCTGGTGCCGGTGCTGGCGCTGGCGGTGCCCATCTTCGACACGGCCTTCGCCATCGTGCGGAGGCTGGCGGGCGGGCGCCCCATCGGACAGGCCGACAAGGACCACCTGCACCACCGGCTGCTCCGGCTGGGCCTCTCCCACCGCAACACGGTGCTGGTCATGTGGGCCCTCTCGGCGGCGCTGGGCCTCTCGGCGGTGGCCGTGACGGAGGTCAACTTCGCCGAGGCGATGGTGATCGTGGGCCTGGTGCTGGCGGCGGTGTTTGCAGGCGCCCGCCGGCTGGGGCTCCTGGCGGTCTCCACGCCCAAGGAAAAGCATTCGGGACGTTGACGATGGGCAGATTGGGAGGGTAAGAGGATAACCTCTTGCCCTCTTTTTGGGTGCGCGCTCCAATTTTTGATTTTGTGAGGAGGAAAAACCGTGGCTGCACGCCGAAAGGTGATGACGATCTTTGGCTCCCGGCCGGAGGGCATCAAGATGGCGCCGGTGATTCAGGAGCTCCGCCGCCACCCCGACTGGTTCGAGACGGTGGTGGTCTCCACCGGACAGCACCGGGAGCAGCTCGACCAGGTGTTCACGGCGTTCGGGTTTGAGGCCGACCGCGACCTGGCGATCATGCAGCCGCGGCAGACGCTGACCGACATCATGGTGCGGGCCCTCTCGGGCCTGGATGCGCTGCTGGCGGAGGAGCGCCCGGACCTGGTGCTGGTCCACGGAGACACCAGCACCACCGCCGCCGGCGCGCTGGCGGCTTTCTACCATAAGATTCCCGTCGGCCACGTGGAGGCGGGGCTGCGCACCTTCGACAAGTACAACCCGTACCCCGAGGAGATTAACCGGCGCATCGCGGGGATTATCGCCGACATTCAGTTCGCGCCCACGCCCCGGGCCCGGGAGCACCTGATCGCCGAGCACATTGACCCCGAGACCATCTTCGTCACCGGGCAGACGGGGGTGGACGCCGCCCTGACGGTGCTAAGCCAGCCGCACACCTTCAGCGTGCCGGCCCTGCGGGACATCGACTTCGACCGGTACCGGGTGGTGGTGATGACGGCCCACCGGCGGGAGAACCTGGGCGAGCCGATGCGCAACATGTTCCGGGCGGTGCGCGACCTGGTGGACCGGTTCCCCGACGTGCTCCTGGTCTACGCCGTGCACCTCAACCCGGCGGTGCGGGAACTGGCCTGGCCGATCCTGGGCGGCCACCCGCGCATTCTGCTCCTCGACCCGCTGCCGTACCCTGACATGATCCACCTCGCCGCCCGCTCCTACATGGCGATGACCGACTCCGGCGGCATCCAGGAGGAGACGCCGTCGATGGGCGTGCCTCACGTGCTGATGCGGGAGACCACCGAGCGGCCCGAGGCGCTGGAGGCCGGGGTGATCCTGCTCTCCGGCACCAGCTACGAGGGCGTCTACGCTGCCGGGGAGCGGCTGCTGACGGACCGGGCGCTCTACCAGCGGATGGCCCGGGCCCAGAACCCCTTCGGCGACGGCCGGGCGAGCCGGCGCATCGCCGAGTACCTGGGCTGGCGCTTCGGCTTTCTGCCGGAGAAGCCGGCGCCGTTTGACCCGCACCGGCCCCGGGCGGAGGGCTGAGCGGCGGGGCGTGGCGACGGGTCCGTCAAAAGGGCTACTCCTTATGCCCTGGTGTTATCGTGACCCTAAACACTTGGAATAGTAGCGACAAAGGCACTACAGACCTTTTTTCCTTGTCTTTTCTAGGGGCCTTTAGTATAATCCGCTTTGGGGATTTTAGCGGATGGTAGCGGAGGAGGGAGCGCCCAGGGTGTCACGCAGGTCCCGGCGCCCGTCACCGTACTTCCTCGTGGCCTTTGATTTCGGCTATACGCTGCTGGCCGCTGTGGTCCTGTTTGGCGGCCTCGGCTGGTGGCTGGACGGCCGGGTGGGCACCGCTCCGCTCTTTCTGATTGCCGGAATCCTCCTCGGACTGGCTGTCGCGTTCAGCAGCCTGCTCCGGCGGTTGAACGCCATGGCGAAGGCGGAGCAGGCGCAAGCAGATCGGGACACACCAGGGGACGAGGCTCGGCCCTGACCCCGCCGAGGGGGCGGGTCCACGTGGCATGGAACCTCCTGCTTGGTATTCTGTACGGCTCCTTGTGGGGCATCATCGGCAATCTGCTCCTGTTCCGCAAAATGGCCAACAACCGCACAGCGGGTTACGATTCACTGCGCGGCATTGGCATTGTTTTTTTTGTTCGCTACCTGGTCGACGCCCTCGCACTGGTCATGTTCTACCTCATGCTGCGAAGCGGGGAGGCCCTGGTGGCCGCCGGACTGTCGATCACGGTAGCGGCGCAGGTTTCGCTCTTCGCCGTTTACGCGCGGAAGGGGGGGAAGTTTGAGTGACGACGCTCCTGTTCAGCCTGGCCGCCACCGGTGGGGAGCGCGAGTTCCACATCCACCAGCCGCAGAAGCTTGGTTGGCTGGAGGATGTACTCGGCGGATACTTCGAGATCAACAATATGATCATCACGCAGTGGGTGATCATTGCGGTTCTCCTGATTGTGGCTTTCGTGATCAACCGGGCGGTGCTGACCGGCCGCAATACCCGATTGCGCGGCGCCATGGAGCTGCTGCTGGACTTCCTGGAGGGCTGGTACGCGTCCTTCATCGGCAGCCGTCAGTACGCGCGCCAGTACATGCCGCTGCTGGGCACGCTGTTCCTGTTCATCATCACGTCGAACTACCTGGGCATCGTGCCCACCGTCGGCTACGGCCTCTTCGCCCCCACGGGGCGCTGGGGCACCACGCTCGGCCTCGCCATCGTGGTGGCCATCGCCGTGCAGGTCATCGCCATCCGAAACCTCGGCGGCTGGGGGTGGGTGAAGCACCTGCTCCACCTCGGTCCCCTGTCGATCCTCGAGGAGTTCGTGCGCCCGTTCTCGCTGTCGCTCCGTCTCTTCGGCAACATCTTCGGTGAGGAGACGCTGCTGGCCGTGATCGTCTTCCTGGTGCCGATGCTCGCACCCATTCCCATCTACCTGCTCAGCCTGATCTTCGGCGCCATTCAGGCCATCGTCTTCACCACGCTGACCGCCATCTACATCGGCGGCGTGCTGGAGGCTCATGGCGCCCACGGCCACGAGCATACGCCGGAGGGCGAGGCGCATCCGCAGCCTGCTCCCGCACAGTAAGGCGCCGGATGGGCCCGGTCCTGCCCGCCGTGGCAGCGCTGAGCACAGTCCCGGGCTGCGTGCGGCTGGGCAGTGTCGTGAAAGATTTCGCTTTCCTCCCCCTCTAGGGAAGGCGCTCCCTTCCTTTGCCTCTGGGAGGATTGACTAAGAGGGCGCTCTGGCCCGCAGCTTGAAGACACTCTCTCGTTAGAAGGAGGGGAACCCGCATCATGACTCCGGTTGCATGGCTCGCTTTGGCCGCCGCCGTCAGCATCGCGATCTGCGCGATCCCCGCGGCGATGGCTCAGGGTAAGGCGACCGCCGCCGCGATGGACGCCATCTGGCGGCAGCCCGAGGCCGCCGGCGACGTCCGTGGCTCGCTGCTCGTCTCCCTGGCCCTGATGGAAGCCATCGCTATCTACGGTCTGCTGACCGCCATCCTGATCATCTTCATCCTTGGCGGCAAGCTCTAGGCTCGAAGTGGGGCGACCCGGGGCTAGTCACCTCTGGTCGCCCCCTACTAGAGAGGGGGGGAACCCTTTTTGGACCTCTTCTTGTTGACGCTCGCAGAGAGCGGGACCATTAACATCTTCCCCGAGCCAAACGAACTGATCTGGACGATCATTGACTTCACCATCCTCCTGGTGGGCATGTACTTGCTCCTGTACAAGCCGCTACTGGGCGCCGTTCAGGCTCGCGAGGATGAGATCAACAACAACCTCAAGAAGGCGGCCGAGGACCGCGCGGAGGCCGAGCGCCTGCGCCGCGAGTTCGAGGCTCAGATGGCCAACGCCCAGCGTGAGGCGCAGGAGATTATCAACAAGGCCGTGAAGAACGCCACGGCCGTCAAGGAGCAGATCGAGGCCGACGCTCGGGCCAGGGCGGCGGAACTCCTGGAGAACGCCACCAAGACCATTGAGCGGGAGAAGGCGAAGGCCCTGTCGGAGCTGCGGCTGGAGGTGGCCAACCTCGCGGTGGCGGTGGCTGGCAAGGTGATCGAGAAGAACCTCGACACCGAGGAGCAGCGGCGGCTCGCCGATAGCTTCGTGGCAGAGGTGACGAAGCACTGATGTTGAGCCAGGCCGTTTCCCGGCGTTACGCCAAGGCCCTCTTCGACCTGGCCCAGGAGAAGGGGCTGCTCGACCAGGTTGCCCGCGAATTTGGCTATGTGGTTCAGATGATTGAAACACAGCCCCACCTGCGGGCGTTCATGAACGACGTGATGATCTCGCCCCCGAAGAAGCGCGAGGTGCTGAGCCGCGTCTTCGACGGCAAGATCTCCCCGCTGGTGCGGAACTTCCTCTTCCTGGTGGTGCAGAAGCGGCGCGAGGCCTATCTGCCCGCCATGTACCGCGCGTTTGAGGAGCTGACCAACGAGGCCCTCGGAGTCGTGGAGGTCGAGGTTCGTTCGGCCGTTCCGCTCGAGGAGCAGACGGCGCGCAAGCTGGAGGCCGCGCTGGTGACCCGCCTGGGGAAGCGGGTCAAGTTCCGGACCCAGGTCGCCCCTGAGCTGATCGGCGGCCTGGTGGTACGCGTGGGCGACACGCTGATGGACGGCTCCGTCCGCACCCGCCTGCGCCGCATGCACGAGCGGCTGATCGGTTCGGAAAGCAAGGTCTGAGGGGTGACACGGGGATGAGCATTCGGCCTGAGGAGATCTCCTCAATTCTGAAGCAGGAGATTGAGCGTTTCTCCAATGAGATAGAAATTGCGAACGTCGGCCGGGTGATTCAGGTCGGCGACGGCATCGCTCGCGTCTACGGCCTGGAGTCCTGCATGGCCTCCGAGCTGGTGGAGTTCCCCAACGGGGTCATGGGCATGGCGTTCAACCTGGAAGAGGACAACATCGGCGTCGTGATCCTGGGCCCCGACGAGGACATCAAGGAGGGCATGGAGGTCCGCCGGACCGGCCGTGTCGTGGAGGTGCCCGTCGGCAAGGCCCTGATTGGCCGCGTCGTCAACGCGCTGGGCCAGCCGCTGGACGGCAAGGGCCCCATCGTCACCGACACCTACCTGCCCGTGGAGCGGAAGGCCCCGGGCGTCATCACGCGCAAGTCGGTGCACGAGCCGCTGCAGACCGGCCTGAAGGCCATCGACTCGATGACGCCCATCGGCCGCGGCCAGCGTGAGCTGATCATCGGCGACCGCGGCACCGGCAAGACCGCGATCGCGGTCGACACCATCATCAACCAGAAGGGGCAGAACTGCATCTGCATCTACGTCGGCATCGGCCAGAAGGCCTCCACCATCGCCGGCGTGGTGCAGAAGCTGCAGGAGACCGGTGCGATGGAGTACTCCATCGTCGTGGCCGCAACGGCCTCCGACCCGGCGCCGCTGCAGTTCCTCGCCCCGTACGCCGGCTGCGCGATGGGCGAGTACTTCCGCGACAACGGCATGCACGCGCTCATCGTCTACGACGACCTCTCCAAGCACGCCGTGGCTTACCGCGAGATGTCGCTGCTCATGCGGCGTCCGCCGGGCCGCGAGGCGTACCCCGGCGACGTGTTCTACCTGCACTCCCGCCTGCTGGAGCGGGCTGCCAAGATGAGCGAGGAATACGGCGCCGGCTCTTTGACCGCCCTGCCGATCATCGAGACGCAGGCCGGCGACGTGTCGGCGTACATTCCGACCAACGTCATCTCCATCACCGACGGGCAGATCTTCCTCGACTCCGACCTGTTCTACGCCGGCGTGCGCCCCGCCATCAACGTCGGTATCTCCGTTTCTCGCGTCGGCGGCGCCGCGCAGGTGGAGGCGATGAAGCGGGTCTCCGGTACGCTCAAGCTCGACCTGGCCCAGTACCGCGAGCTGGCCGCCTTCGCCCAGTTCGGCTCCGACCTGGACAAGGCGACCCAGGCCCGCATCATCCGCGGCCAGCGGACGACCGAGATCCTGAAGCAGCCGCAGTATCATCCGCTGCCGGTGGAGCTGCAGGTGCTCTCCATCTTCGCCGCCACCAACGGCTACCTGGACGACCTGCCCCTGGAAGAGGTGCAGCGGTTCGAGCAGGAGCTGCATACCTACTTCAAGGCGAACCACGCCGAGCTGCTGGCGCGGATCCCGGTGACCAAGTGGAAGGAAATCGAGCCCGAGGTCAGGGCCGCTGTGGACGCCTTCAAGAAGGGCTACGGCCAGCGCGCTGCCGCCCAGGCCGCCAACCAGTAAGGGTGGTGACCCACTGTGGCTGAGAACAAGAAGGCGGTACAGCGGCGCATCAAGGCCGTCAAGTCCACCCAGCAGATCACCAAGGCGATGAAGATGGTGGACGCCGCCAAGCTGCGCCGGGCGCAGGCGCGGGTGCTGGCCGCCCGGCCGTATGCCCGGGAGCTGGCCAGGACCCTCGGCCGCCTGGTGGCGGCGGGAGCGGGTAAGAACCATCCGCTGCTCTCGCGGCAACCGGAGGGCACGCCCACCGTGGCCTACGTGGTGATCACGGCCGACCGGGGCCTGGCCGGCGCGTTCAACATCAACGTCATCCGGCGGGCCCACGCCGCGATCGAGGCCGAGGCCCGTCCGGTGAAGCTGATCTGCATTGGCCGCAAGGGCCGCGACTACTTCGTCAAGCGCAAGATTCAGCCGGTTCTCGAGTTCGTGAACCTGGGCGACAACATGACCTTCGCCCTCGCCCGTCAGATCGTCTCCAAGATCGTGGAGCTCTACCTCTCCGGCGAGGTGGACGAGGTGCGGCTGATCTACACCGAGTTCATCAACGCCGTGACGCAGCGGCCGGTGGAGACGCAGCTGCTGCCGGTACAGCCGGCTACGCGCGAGGAGGAGGGGCAGGCGCAGGTGGAGTACATCTACGAGCCGTCCCCCGAGGAGGTACTCAACACCCTGGTGCCCCGGTTCGCGGAGACGGTCTTCTACCAGGCCTTGCTGGAGTCCAAGGCGTCCGAGCACGGCGCCCGCATGACGGCCATGGGCAACGCCACGGACAACGCCCAGGAGATGATCGCCAAGCTCACGCTGGCGTACAACCGGGCCCGCCAGGCCGCCATCACCCGTGAGATCTCCGAGATCGTGGGCGGCGCCAACGCCCTTCAGGGCTAAGCCTGCTTCCTGAGTAGAGGAGGGAAACCCGCAGTGAGCGAACCGATTGGCAAGATCCTGGCCATCATGGGCGCCGTCGTCGACGTGGAGTTCCCCGATGGCCATCTGCCGAAGCTGAACAACGCCCTCGTGATCCGGAACGGCGGGGAGCGGGGCGACATCAACCTGACCCTGGAGGTGGCGCAGCACCTCGGCAACAACCAGGTCCGCTGCATCGCCATGGACTCTACCGACGGCCTGCGGCGGGGCGAGGTCGTCTACGACACGCAGGCGCCGATCACGGTGCCCGTGGGCGAGCCGGTCCTGGGCCGCATGTTCAACGTGCTGGGCGAGACGATCGACGGCAAGGGGCCGGTGAACAGCCCGGTCTCGCTGCCGATCCACCGGGAGCCCCCGGGTGTGGCGAACGTCAACCCCGCCCAGGAAATGCTGCCGACCGGCATCAAGGTTATCGACCTGCTCTGCCCCTACGCCCGCGGCGGTAAGATCGGTCTCTTCGGCGGCGCCGGCGTGGGCAAGACGGTCATGATCCAGGAACTCATCCACAACATCGCCTACAAGTTCGGCGGCTACTCGATTTTCGCCGGCGTGGGCGAGCGCACCCGTGAGGGCAACGACCTCTACCACGAGATGATCGAGGCCGGCGTCATCGACAAGGTGGCGATGGTGTTCGGCCAGATGAACGAGCCGCCCGGCGCCCGTATGCGCGTGGCGCTCACCGGCCTGACGATGGCCGAGTACTTCCGCGACGAGATGGGCCTGGACGTGCTGCTCTTCATCGACAACATCTTCCGCTTCACGCAGGCCGGTTCCGAGGTGTCGGCGCTGCTCGGCCGCATGCCGTCTGCCGTGGGTTACCAGCCGACGCTGGCCACCGAGATGGGCTACCTCCAGGAGCGCATCACCTCCACCAAGAAGGGCTCGATCACGTCGGTGCAGGCCATCTACGTCCCGGCCGACGACCTGACCGATCCGGCCCCGGCCACCACCTTCGCCCACCTGGACGCGACGACGGTTCTCTCCCGCGCCGTGTTCGAGAAGGCGATCTTCCCGGCCGTGGACCCACTGGATTCCAGCTCCCGCATCCTCGACCCGAACATCGTGGGCCGGGAGCACTACGAGGTGGCCCGCGGCGTGCAGAAGGTGCTGCAGCGGTACAAGGAGCTGCAGGACATCATCGCCATCCTGGGCATGGACGAGCTCTCCGACGAAGACAAGCTCATCGTGGCCCGGGCCCGCAAGATCGAGCGCTTCCTCTCGCAGCCGATGTTCGTGGCCGAGAAGTTCACCAACCTGCCCGGCGTGTTCGTCGACGTCAAGGACACGGTCAAGGGCTTCAAGGAGATCCTCGAGGGCAAGCACGACGACCTGCCCGAGCAGGCGTTCTACATGGTCGGCACGATCGAGGAGGCCGTGGAGAAGGGCAAGAAGCTGCTGGCCGAGGTGAAGTAAAGTGGCCGCAGAAGCGATGACGCTCACCATCATCACGCCCGAGCACACGGTGCTGAAGGACGCGCCCACGGACGCGGTGGTCGTGCCGGTGGTGGACGGCTCGATGGGCATCCTGCACAACCACGCGCCCATGGTGGCCAACCTGCGCATCGGCGTCCTCCGCTACCGGCAGGACGGCGTGTTCAAGCGGGCGGCCGTGATCGGCGGCTTCATGGAGGTTTCCCACAACCGGGTTACCGTGCTGGCCGACGCGGCCGAACTGGCCGAGTCCATCGACGTGGCGCGGGCCATGCAGGCCCGGAAGCGGGCCGAAGCCAGGTTGCGCGACCGGAAGGCCAACATCGACCGGGCGCGGGCCGAGGCCGCGCTGCGCCGTGCACTGGCCCGCCTGCGGGCGGCCGGCGCGCTGGACGAGGAGGAATAAGCGCACGAGCCCACGCCCTGGGAGGCGTGGGCTCTCGTACAACGAGCAGCGGGAGGGGTCTACCCCCTCCCGCTTGCGCTGTTCAGATCAGGATCACGTGCAGGGCGCCCGGGCCGTGGACGCCGATCGAGAGGTCGTTTTCGATGTCCGAGCTGCGGCTGGGGCCCGACTTGAAGATCACCTGCGAGGGCATCGCACCGGAGGCGAGCGCCCGGAACACATCCACGCTGCTGTAGCGAATCTGTTCCTTGCGCAGCACGGCGATGAGCAGCGGCGGCAGCAGGCTCACCGTGCGGCCCCGGGTGAGGGCTGTGGTCATCACGATGGTGCCGGTCTCGGCGATGGCCGCATCGCAGGCGACCACGCCCGCCGCCGCCTTCTCCACCGCCTCCACGAAAGCCCGCCCGTCGCCGCCCGTCTGGAAGGCCACCACGGGGTGGCCGGCCGCCGTCAGCGCCTGATCGATACCGAGCGCATCCAGCGCGGGGTCCGCCCAGCGGGCCACAGGCTTGCCCGCCGCACCGGCTTCCTTCAAAATACGGGCGATGAGCGGCGCAACCTCGCCCTCAGACTTCACCCGGTGGACCACCCCACTGATCTTCTCCAGCTCCTGCTGGAACCGGTCGGCGAGAGCGTAGCCGCCCTTCGGGCCCACGGGGCCGACCGGCCGGGACGGCCGGAAGGGGGCCGGGGCCGGCTCAGGGCTGCGGCCGAGCCTCCGGGCCACGTGCGAGAGGAACTCCTGCTCGGTGGTCATCTACTTGGCACCTCCCTGGCGTTCGAGCTCCGCCCAGCGCTGGTGGAAGGGCCTCCTGGCCGGCGCCGGCATGGTGCGGCTCATGGTCCACCCGGCGGCGATGGAGGGCAGGTTGTCGAGGTACTCGCTGCCATCCTTCCGCTTGCGGGTGAAGGGTTTCGTCCCCAGGTGCGCCGAGCCGGCGACGAACCGGTAGACGCCGGGGCGGGTCCAGGCGAAGTGGACCAGCTTCAGGGCCGTGCGCATCAGCGGGTTCTCGCGGCCCCGGGCGACCAGTTCGCCCCGCAGCTGGATGATGTACTCGTGCAGGTGGATGCCCAGCGGGCAGTTCTCGTGGCAGGCGCCGCACAGGCTGCACAGCTGGGGCAGTTCCTCCCACTCTTCCAGCCCTTGCAGCAGCGGGGTGAGCACCGAGCCGATGGGCCCGGGATAGGTGGAGCCGTAGGCGTGGCCGCCCAGCTGCCGGTAGACGGGGCACGAGTTGAGGCAGGCGCCGCAGCGAATGCAGGTGAGCACCTCCTCGTACCGGCTGCCCAGGATCTGCGAGCGCCCGTTGTCGAGGAAGATCACGTGCAGTTCCTCCGGGCCGTCGGGCTCGCCGGGCCGTCGCGGGCCGGTGATCATGTTGAAGTAGGTGGTGATCTTCTGCCCGGTGGCGCTGCGGGGCAGCAGGGCCATCATCACCGCGAGGTCCTCCAGGCGGGGCACCAGCTTCTCCATGCCCACCAGGGTGATCTGGCAGGGCGGAACCGAGGTGGTGAGCCGGCCGTTGCCCTCGTTGGTGACCAGGCAGATCGTGCCCGTCTCGGCCACGACGAAGTTGGCGCCGGTCACGCCCACGTCGGCGGTCATGAACTTGTGGCGCAGGGTGGCCCGGGCGAAGGCGGTCAGCGACTTGGTGTCGGTGGGGAGCTCGTGGCCGGCGACGGCGCCGAAGAGGTCGGCGATCTGCCGGCGGGTCTTGTGAATGGCCGGGATCACGATGTGGGCCGGGGTCTCGTGGGCCAGCTGGATGATGTACTCGCCCAGGTCGGACTCGACGATCTCCAGCCCCTCGGCCTCCAGGTGCTGGTTGAGGTGGATCTCCTCGGAGACCATGGACTTGGACTTGATGAGCTTCCGGGCGCCGCGCTTGCGACAGATCTCCAGCACGATCTGGTTGGCCTCTTCGGCGTCCCTGGCCCAGTGCACCACACCGCCGTTCTTCCGGATCTGGTCGGCCGCCTGCTTCAGGTAGCCGTCCAGGTGGGCCAGCGTGTGCAGCTTGATTTCCCGGGCCCGGGCCCGCAGTTCCTCGAAGTTGCCGATGGCATCACCCCTGGCCGCCTGGGCGTCCAGGTCGGCCATGGCGGCCTTGCGCTTCATGTACAGGTTCTCGGCGGTATAGCGTACGGCCCCCCGCAGGTGCTGGTCGCCCAGCGCCTTCCGCACCCGCTCCAGGGCTTCGGCTCTAGCGGCCATTCTGCTGAACCCCCTCCCACAGCAGCTCTGCGATATGCACCGGCCGGACAGAGGTGATGCCGCGCTTCTCCAGGCGGCCGCCCTGGTGCATCAGGCAGCCCAGGTCGGAGCTGACCAGCAGGTCGGCGCCGGTGGCCAGGATGGCGTCGAGCTTGTCGTCGGCCATCGCGGTGGAGATCTCCGGCTCCTTCACCGAGAAGGCGCCACCGAACCCGCAGCAGAGGTCGGGCCGGGGGATGTCGACCAGCTCGAGGTCGCGCACGCAGCGCAGCATCTCCAGCGGTTCCTCCCGCACCTTCAGCTCCCGCTGCATGTGGCAGTTGGTGTGGAAGAACGCCTTGCCCTTGAAGCGGGCGCCGACGTCCTTCACGCCCAGCACCTTCACCATGAACTCGGTGAACTCGTAAGTGCGCTGCCCGATGGCCGCCGCCTCCCGCTGTTCGGGGGAGCCGTCGGGGAACATCTTCGGGTAGAAGTACCGCACGTGCCCGGCACACGAGCCCGAAGGCTGGATGATGTACTCGCTTCTGGCAAAGGTCTTCATATAGAGCCGGGCGAAGTCACGGGCGTCGTCCAGATGGCCCGTGTTCCATGAGGGCTGGCCGCAGCAGGTCTGGCCAGCCGGGAAGTCGACCTCCACGCCGTGGCGGCGCAGCAGGTGAAACACCGCCTCGCCGACCTGCGGGGCGAAGTGGTCGGCCAGACAGGTGATGAACAGCGATACCTTCACATCAGACACCTCCCATCACTGGACCAGACCGGGGAAAACGTAGGCGAGCGCCATGAGGATCAGGCCGGCGACAATCGCCATTCCCAGGCTGAAGCCGGCAACGGCGCGCAGGATGGACCCGACCGCGCTGCTGGCCTCGCGCTGGTCCTCGTAGGTTGCGGCGGTAGCTACCACGAGGGACTGGGCGCTGACCAGCTTGCCCGTGCAGCCGCCGACGGAGTTGGCGGAGACGATCAAATACTCGTCGAGGTTCAGCTGGCGTGCCGTGATCTGCTGCAGGCTGCCGAACATGGCGTTGGCCGAGGTGTCAGAGCCCGTGATGAAGACGCCGATCCAGCCGAGGAGCGGGGCAAAGAACGGGTAGAGGAAGCCGGTCTTCGTGAAGGCCAGCCCCAGGGTGCCGTCGGTGCCCGTGTACCGGGTGAGGTAGCTGAAGCCCAGCACCATCGCCACGGTGGTGACCGGCCCCTTCATGCGGGTGAGCGTG
Organism: Symbiobacterium sp.; assembly: GCF_040797425.1. Lineage (NCBI taxonomy): Bacteria > Bacillati > Bacillota > Clostridia > Eubacteriales > Symbiobacteriaceae > Symbiobacterium > Symbiobacterium sp. The sequence goes on from NZ_JBFNEH010000002.1 coordinate 73,572, forward strand.
CGGGTGATGGTCTCCTTCCACTGCGCCCCCGTCATGCGCAGGCAGAGCCCCGCGATGATGGCGGCCAGGAAGATGGCGGTGCCGGGGGAGGAGAGCCAGTTGAGCGTGTAGACGGCCGACTCGGCCGCCGGCTCGGGCACCACGGGCGGCATGCGGTAGACCACGCCGTGGAGGAAGGGGACCTGCCACTTGAACACGGTGGGGATGCCGCCGAGCCCCCGGTCCAGCGCATTCTTCACGGCGGGCTGTCCCCAGAGGAAGACGAAGAGGGTGAGCAGCACCCACGGCAGCCACGCCCGGGCGACCTCGCCACGGCTGTGGCCGCCGGCACCGCCGGCCATGGCGGCGACGGAGCGCGCCCCCGCCGCCGGGGCGGTCATGGCGGCCTCCTCATCGTAGGGGCGGGCGGGCTTCCACACGGCGCACAGCCCCAGCAGGGCCACCAGGGTGATGAGACCGCCGAGGATGCCCACCAGGTTGGGGCCGAGGTAGGCGGCGGTGAGGTACTCCGAGAGGGTGAACGCGACGCCTGATACCACCAGGGCCGGCCAGACCTCCAACACCTTGCGGAGGGGCTTGCGGTCCATCTTGACCATGACCGTGATCACCAGCGCGGGGGTGATCAGGCAAAAGGGCATGAGCTCCAGGGCGGAGAGCATGCCGAGCCGGTGCGCGTCGAGGCCCGTCACGGCGCCCAGGGTGATGATGGGCGTGCCGATGGCGCCGAAGGCCACGGGCACCGAGTTGGCCAGCAGGTTGAGCACCGCCGACTGGAAGGGCTTGAAGCCCAGCCCGACCATCATGGCTCCGGCAATGGCCACGGGAATGCCGAAGCCCGCCGCTCCCTCGAGGAAGGAACCCAGAGCGAAGGCGATGATCAGCACCTGGATGCGCCGGTCAGAGGAGATAGAGACGATGGATTCCTTGACCACGTCGAACTGGCCCGTGACCACCGTGAGGGTATAGAGGAACATGGCCGCCAGCAGGATCCAGCCGATGGGGAACAGGCCGGACGCGGCGCCGTAGAGGAATGACGTGGTGGCCGTGATGGCCGGCATCTTCAGGATGAAGACCGCAAAGACCAGGGAGAGGAGCGACGCAGCCAGGGCGGCCCGGGGCGCCGGGATGCCGCGGCGGCGCTGGCCCTGCTTGTCGCGCCAGGGCACGAAGGCGAGGAGGTAGAGAAGCAGCAGCAGCGGCAGCGCCGCAACCAGGGTGGAGAGCAGCGGTTGGCCGAGCGGGTCATAGGTCTGCAGGAACTGCATGCACGAGCCCCCCATGATGAGATGAGTGGTAGGATGGCAGCCGCACCCGCGCGTGGTCGGATGGACTGGTGGTCAGACCACTCCTATTGTTCGCAGGGGTCTACGCTTCTGCCTGCTGCCCGCGCGGCAAATGACCTTCCATTGGCGACAAGGAGTCATAAGCGCAAGTTATTGCGCTCACAAATAGCCCCTCTGTACCGGCGCCGCTAGACCGCTACTCCCGTTCCTGCCCGTAGAGCGTCGACTGGACCCGCAGGATGTGCGACAACATCCGCTCCCGGGCCGCGACCGGATTCTGCTCCCGGATGGCCGCCAGCACGTCCCGGTGCTCCTGCAGCAGAACCTCGCCCATGCCCGGGATCCGCAGCAGCCGCTCACGGTAGAGCCCCAGCGCCTCCCGCATCGTCTCGCTCAGCGAGCGCATGGTCTTGAGCAGGAGCGCGTTGCCGCTGGCGCTGGCCACCGCGTCGTGGAAGCGCCAATCGGCGTCTGCGCCCAGCCGGCCCGCATGCAGGTCGGCCTCCATCTCGGCCAGGGCCTCCTCCATCGCCACCAGGTCCTCCGGTTCGCGCCTGACGGCGGCCAGCGCGGCGGCCTGGGCCTCGATCGCCGCCCGCAGTTCCAGGAGCTCGCGCCCCACGGCCTCGCTCTGCTCGATGGTGAGCACCAGGGCCAGCGGGGAGATGATCCGGTCGCCGGCCGAGTGCGCGACGAAGGTACCCTCGCCGGCGCGCACCTCGACCAGGCCCAGCAGGCGGAGGGCGGAGAGGGCCTCGCGCACCGCCGCCCGGCTCACGCCGAACTCCTCCGCCAGCTGGCGCTCGGGCGGCAGGCGATCGCCGGGCTGCAGGACGCCTTGCTGTACCATGCGGGTGATCTGGTCCACGATCTGCTGGTAGATGCGCTGGTTGGTAATTCGTTCAAACTTTCCCATGCGAACCTCCACAGGTTATTCACTCTCCGTGGGGGAGCTGCTCATAAGCAGGTTCTCGACCATGTCGAGGAGGTCCTGCACGGTGCGCACCAGGTAAATCCGATCTGCGTATCGGCCCAGGACGCCGTACCAGTGCGGCGTGCCCATGGCCCAGATGGGCACCTGGTGGCAGCCGTACATCAGGGTGCCCAGCCGCCGCTGCTTCTGCCGGCCCTCTCCCCGTGCTCCGCTGGAGAAGTCGGCCGACGGGGTGACGAAGATTACCTGCCGGGCCCGCCGGCGCAGCTCGCCCATGTAGAGCTCGATCTTGCGCCGCTCGTCCTCTTTCAGGGAGACCTTGCCATCGGTGGCGATGAGCACGTAGGTCTGGTCGTCTACCCGCGCGTGCGCCGCGATCTCGGCCAGGGCCGAGCCGAACCGGGTGCCCGCGTCCCAGGACCGGGCCCCCTGCATGAGCCGTTGCACCTTCGCCTCGAAGGAGCCGGTGCCCTTCAGGTACGGGGTGGCATAGGTGGCCCTCTCGCTGAAGACGTAGCTCTCTACACTGAACTTGAAGTTGAGGCTGTGAAAGAAAAAGAGCAGGACGGAGACGTAGTGGACCATCGAGTGGGAGACGTCGCCGATCACCAGGATACGGGCAGGCCTGGCCGGCTCCGGCTCGGGGATCTCCTTCACCGGCCACCGGAACTGGAGCACCGTTCCGGCGTAGCGGGGGATGTTGTACCGGAGCGTGCGTGCCACGTCGAGCCGGTTGCGGCGGGGCCAGTGCCGGAACGTCTGGTCGGTGTTGAGCCACCGGCGCGCCAGGCGCTCCACCAATTCCTCCAGCTGCTCGATCTCCCGCTGCGAGAGCTTGCGGAGCGGTGACCTCAGCAGGTCCACATACGCGTACCGGCGGTTGGCCGCCTCGGCTCCCGCCGCGCTCTCGGCCACCGACGACGGCGCCAGCCCGCCCCAGAGGGTGAGGCGGCCAGTCACGGCGATCTCGGGCACGGGCGCAGGGGTGCCCGCCCACAGCAGGGTGGCGGAGCGTTCGCCCGGCTGCACCGCCGCCAGGGCCAGCGCACCCTCCGGCTGGTGATACGCCCCCTCGCCGGCGATGACGTACAAGTTGTTCGGATCGCGGGCAGAAAGAAACAGGCGCGCCACGCGCACCCCCGTGCGCAGGGCGCGCCGGCTGCGCGCTTTCAGACGGCCCAGACGGGCCAGCAGCCAGCGAACGAGAAGGCGGGGCCAGCGCAGCAGCGCATCGGTCAGGCGGTTCGTCCGAAGCCGTCGTACCACTGTCGGAGCGCCTCCTTGACGATGGCCTCGTCTTCCGGGTACTTGGCCAGGAAGCCGATGGTCACCTCCACCGTTTCGGGGGTGATGCTCCCGTCTCCCACATCCAGGAGGGCGCGGGCCCACTCGATGGCCTCGGCAATCGCCGGCTTCTTCTCCATGTTCAGCTGGCGCAGCTGGACGACGATGCGGGCCACGCGCGCCGCGAAGTCTACCGGCACCCCCGCAGCCCGCTCGACGATACGGGTCAGGATGGCCTCAGACGGAAACTTGAGGTCCAGCCAGACCGTGCGGCGCATGAAGGCGGTATCCAGCCGCTTGTATTCGTTGGAGGTGAGGAAGATGAAAAGGGGCGCCCGCGCCTTCAGCACGCGCGACTGGCCGGGCTGGTCGAGGTTGTGCACCACCAGTTCCTGACGGTCCAGGTAGCGCAGGAAGAAGTTCGTGGTGTGCTCGTTGAGCTTGTCGACCTCGTCGACCCGGACTACGGTGGGCCGGTTCGCCAGCACGCTCTCCAGGAGTGGGGTGCGGTTCAGGTACTCCAGCGTGTAGAGGTTCGGCGGCGGCCCGTCAGCTGTGCGCTGGTAGACCTGCGCGTCCACGATCTGCTTGAAGCCGTTCCAGGAGATGCCGATCTCCTCGGCCTCGAGGTGACTGTGGCACTCCAGGTCCACCAGGTCGTATCCCATGGCCCGCGCGAAGGCCTCGGCGAGCTGCGACTTGCCGATGCCGGGCTCGCCCCGCAGCCCCACCGGCTTGCCCTGGCGGAGGTAGGACCAGAGCTTCTTGGTCGTCAGGAGATCAAGAAAGTACCCCTGCTCCTGCAGCGCCTGCTGGAGCTCGGTTGGCGTGTACGGAAACAGACGGCTCGCCTCCTCGTTCAGTCGCTCCTTTGCCGTGGCCAACGACTCCTGGTTGGCCATCTCCCGCCGCCACACCCGCCACCATACCGGCCCCCAGCGGATGAGCGGCACGGCCGCGATCAACCCGATGCCCACAGCAGTGCCTCCGGCGAGGTATGGGTGCATCGGCGACCACCGCCCCCAAAATGTTCTCAATTCCAGGACGAATGAAGAATGGGCACCATTGTGCCCGCTACCAGTCTATTGCGACCTTGCACCATGATTCGATGGAATCGGCAGGATTCCTGCCGGGAATTCTTCCTTCCGTGTACACGTGCCCGGAACCGGTGCGTGTTTACGTCAACGCCCAGGGGGCAAGACTCCCCCTAGGAGGTGTTTGCCGATGCGCCAACCGGTGCTGTTGACTGCCCTGCTGCTTCTGCCGGTGTACGTGGCTCTGGCGGCGGCCCGCCCGGGGTTGGCGCCGGCCCGTGCGGCGGTCACGGGAGACGGGGGTCAGGTGGCCGCAAGCGACGTTTCCGCCGAGGAGTCTGGCATCGCGGCCCTCGGCCGGGCCGTGGCGGCCATGGGCGGGCGCCTGGAGGCAGCCGCACTCGTGGCCACGGTGCCCGCGGCCGGCCCGGAGGCAGCGGAGCGACTGGCCGCCCGCCTGGACCGGGCACCGCAGGCCTCTCCCGCCGGGCAGCGCCGCCTCGCCGTGGAGGACGGCATCGGAGGGCCTGTCCTTACCGTGGAGTGGCGTCTCCACGGCCCCGAAGCCGGCCGCTGGGACGAGGCCCACGCCGCACTCCAGGCCGCACTGGCGGCAGAAGGGCTCGAGGCGCCGGTCTACGTGGAACTCTCGGGCCGCACGGCCAGACCCGACAGTCCGCTGGCGCTGGCCGCTGCCGCGCTGGACGGCGTGGCGGCGCGGGACCGCCAGCCCTGGGCCGAAGGCCCTTCGGCTTCGGTGGCCGGCTGGTCGCGGCTGTTGCCCCCGGGCCCCTATCCGGTGAACGTTCAGGTGGCGGTGCGGCACGAGGGCGGGGAGGGCCGCTTCTGGATCGGCTGGCCGGTGGTGCGCAGCGACTACTGAGCGCGCCGGGAGCGCCTTATGTAATATCAGGGACAGGTTCCCCATAGAGATAGGGTGTCGTTCACCTGCATCCCGACTGCGGAGGAGAGGGCATGCTGCGTTTTCTCCTGGTTGCCGGGCTCGTGGTTGGGCTTGTGACCCTTGCGTTGCCGGCCGGGCTCGGCGTGGCGCTCCGCACGCCCGCGCCGCGCGCTTTGGTCACACCGGAGCGGCAGCCGTCGCCTGAAGCGTCGCCGTCCCCCGCGGCGGTGGAACCGCTTCCGCCCGCGGCGCTGCCCGCCCCTCCGTCGGAGCCCGAGGGTGCAGACTCGCTGCCCGTCAGCGTCTACTTCCCCGACCGGGACGCCGTGGAGGTCATGCCCCTGGGGGAGTACCTGAAAGGGGTGGTGGCCGCGGAGATGCCCGCCCACTTCTCCATGGAGGCTCTGAAGGCGCAGTTCGTGGTGGCCCGGACCTACACCGTGCGCCGGATGCGCCAGTTCGGCGGGTCCGGCGGCTGCCCGCTCCAGCCGGAGGCGGACGTGTGCGCCGACTACCGCACGAGCCAGGCCTACATGACCCGTGAGCAGCTGGCCGAGCGATACGGGCCGGCACAGGCCGAGGAGTTCTGGAGCCGCCTGAGTGTCGCCCAGGCCGAGACGGAGGGCGAGGTGCTCACTTACCAGGGCGAGGTCATCGACGCGCTCTACCACGCGGTCTCGGGCCGGATGACCGAGAGCGCCGGCGACTACTTCGATACTGACCTGCCCTACCTGGTGCCGGTGGACGACACCTGGGGGGCCGATGCCCCCCGCCTCGTGGAACAGCGCCGCTTCACGCCGGAGGACTTCGCCCAAGCCCTGGCGCCGGCGGGCGGCGACCCGGTGCTCGCGGTCACGGCCGCCGCCCGGGCCGGCCTCTCGCCGGTGCAGGTGACGGCCCGCACCGCCGGCGGGCGGGTGAAGGAGGTGGCTATCGGGAACCTCACCATGACCGGCCGGGAGTTCCGGGAGAGGCTCGGTTTGCGTTCCACCGACTTCCGGGTCTTCTGGCAGGACGGCCACGTGGTGGTGGAGACCTTCGGCGACGGCCACGGCGTGGGCATGAGCCAGTACGGCGCAGAGGGCATGGCCCGCGCCGGGAAGACCTACCGGGAGATTCTCACGCATTACTATACGGGCGTGAGCCTGAACCGATTATTCGACACCTAGAACCGTTCGCTGCCAATGTCTGTCTGAATTGCCAGGAAAGTGGGCAGGCTATTCACGAGGTGATCTGAAGTGAAGCCTGTGCGTGGTCTGCCCCAACTCTTTTCGGGCGGCCTGCCGCCTGAGCGTCGCCTGGCGCTTGCCGCCGCCGCAGCGCTTTTCCTGCTGATCGGCGGCATGGCGTGGTACCAGCTGCGCCCGGCGCCCGCTCCGGCCCTTCCCGAAGCCACTGGCTCTGCTGCGGCACCGGCGCCGGAGACCGAGGAGGCGGAAGCCGGCGACAGCACCTCTGCGCCTCCGGGGGAGGCGGCCGAAACCGTGGTAGACGGCGCAGAGCCTGCGGTGGAGGCGCTGGCCTGGCCGCTTTCCGGCACCCCCCGGGTGGTGAAGGCCTTCGGCTCCGTGGACGAGAGCCTGGGTGACTACCGCCTGTACAACGCCGTCGCCCTGGAGGCCACGCCGGGGCAGCCCGTCTTCGCCGCCGCCGGCGGACGGGTGGCGGCGGTGGAGGAGCACCCGGTGGACGGCACGGTGGTGGTGCTGGACCACGGCGACGGCCGGCAGAGCCGGTACGCCGGCCTGGCGGAGGTGGTGGTCGCGGAGGGCGACTCCGTGTCCGCCCGTGAGACCATCGGGTACGTGGGTCAGCCGGTTCCCCTGCGCCGGAGCTTCGGTCCGCACCTGGCTTTCAGCCTGCTGATCGACGGCGAGCCGGTGGACCCCGAACTGCACATCGAGCCGTAGCCGGATAACAGGCAGGGCGCGCGGCACCGCCCCCCCGGTGACCGAGGGGGCGGTGGCAGCGCGCCCGTTTTCCAGCGCTCCCCAGCCCCTGCGCCGTCATGTTTGCCCGCTGGCCCCAATAGACTCTACCAACCATCCAGGGCGAAGGGGGCCCAGCGGTGAAGGACCACATCTGGAAGCGTGCAATCGAGATAGGCAACCATATCTGCCGAACCAGGGACACCGTGCGGGATACGGCCGCGCTGTTTGGCGTCTCCAAGAGCACTGTGCACAAAGACGTGACGGAGCGCCTGCCCCGCATCAACCCCGAGCTGGCCGCCAAGGTCAAGCGTGTCCTGGATCACAACAAGGCCGAGCGCCACATCCGCGGGGGTGCCGCGACGCGCCAGAAGTACCTCGAGCGCTAGCCCCCGCAGCGAAGGAGTTTGCCTCCTGGCGTCGAAGCTGGAAAGACAGTGGCAAACTTTCCAGCCTTTGAACAGGGGGCATTCAAACAGTGTTTGGATGGGCGACAGATGTGGGGGTTGACCTGGGCACGGCGACGGTGCTCGTATACGTGAAGGGGAAAGGCATCGTCCTCCGGGAGCCCTCCGTGGTGGCGATGCATCGCGATACCAAGCAAATCCTGGCCATCGGCGAGGAAGCCCGTCGCATGCTGGGGCGCACGCCGGGCAACATCGTGGCCACACGCCCCCTGCGGGAAGGCGTCATCGCCGACTACGACGTGACGATGGCCATGCTGAAGGCGTTCCTGCGGCGGGTCTCGGGGCCCCGCCTTCTGTCGCGTCCCCGGATGGTCATCTGCGTCCCCGCGAACGTGACCACTGTGGAGAAGCGGGCGGTCGTGGAGGCGGCGATGGAGGCCGGAGCCCGGTCGGCGACGCTGGTGGAGGAGCCGCTGGCCGCCGCGCTGGGCGCCGGGCTGGACATCACCCAGCCCGCCGGCAACATGGTGATTGACATCGGCGGCGGCACGACGGACGTGGCCGTGCTCTCCCTGGGCGGCGTCGTGCAGACCCAGTCGATTCGCATCGGCGGCGACAAGTTCGACGAGGCCATCGTCCGGTACGTGAAGATGAAGTACAACCTGCTCATCGGCGAGCGCACGGGCGAGGAGATCAAGATCGCCATCGGCAGCGCGGGCTGCGACAGCCGCAACGAATCGATGGAGGTGCGCGGCCGCGACCTGATGACCGGCCTGCCCAAGACCGTTACGATCACCTCCGCCGACGTGCGGGAGGCGGTGGCTGAGCTGGTCACCTCGCTCTGCGACACGATCAAGGCCGTGCTGGAGGCCACGCCCCCTGAGCTTTCGGCCGACATCATCGAGCGGGGCATGGTGATGACCGGCGGCGGCTCGCTGCTGCACGGCCTGGACCGCGTGATCGCCACCGAGACCGGCGTGCCGGCCTACCTGGCCGAAGATCCGGTGTCGTGCGTGGCCAAGGGCGCGGGCCGGGTGCTGGAGGAGTTCGAGGTGCAGGACGACCACCTGGTGGTGCTGCGCAGGGTGATGTGACGAAGCAGGAGACAGGGCCGCGGCGACGTGCCGCGGCCCCTGTTCGCAGAGGAAAGCGGCCTGGACCGCACCCGTGCAGTCCAGGCCGCCTCTTCGTGATACCGGTCAGCATTTTCGGGTCTGCTCGGTTCAGCCCACGCGGATCCCCCGATCGGTGAGCTGCTTCCGAATTCGCTCCATGGTGGTGGCCGGGGGAGGCAGAACGCCTTCCAGCTGGTACGAGATCCCGAGCGCCTCCCACTTGTGCTTGCCCAGCAGGTGGTAGGGGAGGAGCTCTACCTTCTCCACCGTGGGTAAGGTCAGCACCAGGTCGGCCAGGGCTTCCACATCCGCTGGGTCGTCGGTCCAACCCGGCACCACCACGTAGCGAATCCACATCGGAATCCCCATCGCCGCGGCCAGGCGGGCCGTGGTGCGGGGGCGACGGCCGTCAACCCCCGTGAGCGCCTTGTGGCGCAGGAGGTTCGGCTGCTTGATGTCCAGCAGCAGCAGGTCGGTCTGCGCGAGCACCCGTTCGGCGCGCTCGGCAGGGGCGAAGCCGCTGCTGTCCAGGGCGGTGTGAATGCCCAGCTGCCGGCACTCGGCAAACAGGGCGGCCACGAAGTCGGGCTGGAGCAGCGGCTCACCGCCGCTCACCGTCACACCGCCGCCGGAGAACTTCATGTAGGGGATGTACTTCCGAATCTCCTCCACGAGGCTGCCCACTGTCACCTCGGTGCCGCCCCTGGGGTCCCAGGTGTCGGGGTTGTGGCAGTAGCGGCAGCGGAGGGGGCAGCCCTGCAGGAAGACCACGAACCGGAGCCCGGGGCCGTCCACGGCCCCGCAGCTCTCCACCGAGTGAATGCGGCCCGTGCGGAGCGCACGGCCGGGTGTCGGTACGAGGTGGACCCGCCCCACCCCGCCAGCTACTTCCGTCATCTACAGGCTCTCGTGGAACGTGCGGCTGATCACGTCGAGCTGCTGCTCGCGGGTCAGCTTCACGAAGTTCACGGCGTAGCCGGAGACCCGCACCGTGAGCTGCGGGTAACGCTCAGGATGCTCCATGGCATCCAGCAGGGTCTCGCGGTGGAGGCAGTTCACGTTCAGGTGATGCCCACCCTGGCTGGTGTAGGCGTCGAGGATGGCGATCAGGTTGCTTCGCCGCTCTTCCGGCGTCTTGCCCAGCGCGGCGGGCACGATGGAGAAGGTGTTGGAGATGCCGTCCTTTGCGGCGTCGTACGGGATCTTGGCCACGGAGCTCAGCGAGGCGATGGCGCCCTTCTTGTCGCGCCCGTGCATGGGGTTGGCCCCCGGCGCCAGGGGAACGCCCGCCTTCCGGCCGTCCGGCGTGGTGCCGGTGTGCTTGCCGTAGACGACGTTGGAGGTGATGGTGAGCACCGAGAGCGTGACCTCGGCGTTCCGGTAGGTCTTGTTCTTGCGCAGCTTCTCCAGGAACTCCTCGACCACCTCACGGGCGATGCTGTCCACCCGCTCGTCGTTGTTGCCGTAGGCCGGGTACTCGCCCTCGATCGCAAAATCCACGGCGATGCCCCGCTCGTCGCGAATCGGCCTCACCCTGGCGTGCTTGATCGCCGAGAGCGAGTCGGCCACTACCGAGAGTCCGGCGATGCCGCAGGCCATCGTGCGGTAGATGTCCCGGTCGTGCAGGGCGAATTCCAGCCGTTCGTAGTTGTACTTGTCGTGCATGTAGTGGATGATGTTGAGTGTGTTAATATACGTCCGGGCCAGCCAGTCCATCATCTGGCTGAAGCGCTCCCGCACCTCGTTGTACTCCAGCACGTCGCCTGTGATGGGCTGGAGCTTCGGGCCCACCTGCTGGCCGGTCTTCTCGTCGACGCCGCCGTTGATGGCGTAGAGCAGGCACTTGGCCAGGTTGGCCCGGGCGCCGAAGAACTGCATCTGCTTGCCGATCCGCATGGCGGAGACGCAGCAGGCGATGCCGTAGTCGTCGCCCCACAGCGGGCGCATCACGTCGTCGTTCTCGTACTGGATCGCCGACGTGTCGATGGAGACCTGGGCGCAGAACTTCTTGAACCCTTCGGGCAGACGGTGCGACCAGAGCACGGTCAGGTTCGGCTCGGGTGCGGGGCCCAGGTTGTAGAGGGTCTGCAGGAAGCGGAACGAGGTCTTGGTGACCAGGGTGCGGCCGTCCAGGCCCATGCCGCCGATGGACTCGGTGACCCAGGTGGGATCGCCGCTGAACAGCTCGTTGTACTCGGGGGTGCGCAGGAAGGCCACCTGCCGCAGCTTGATGATCAGCTGGTCCACCAGCTCCTGGGCGCCGGCCTCGTCAATGAGGCCCCGCTCGAGGTCGCGCTCGATGTAGATGTCCAGGAAGGTGGAGATGCGGCCGATGGACATGGCGGCGCCGTTCTGCTCCCGGATGGCGCCGAGGTAGCCCATGTAGAGCCACTGCACGGCCTCGTGGGCGTTCTCTGCCGGCCGGCCCAGCTCGAGGCCATACCAGTTGCCGAGTTCCTTCAGCTCCTTGAGGGCGTTGATCTGCTCGGTCAGCTCCTCGCGCAGGCGGATGGTCTCCTCGTCCATGGTCCAGGGCTCGGTGGCCGCCTTCTCCCGCTGCTTCTCCTCAATCAGCCGGTCGACGCCGTACAGCGGCACGCGGCGATAGTCGCCGATGATGCGGCCCCGGCCGTAGGCGTCGGGCAGACCGGTGATGATGTGGTTGTGGCGGGCGGCGCGCATCTCGGGAGTGTACGCGTCAAACACGCCCTGGTTGTGGGTCTTGCGGTACTTGGTGTAGATGGTGCGCCAGCGCTCCTCGGGCTGGTAGCCGTAGGCCTTCATGGACTCCTCCACCATGCGCCAGCCGCCGGCCGGATAGAAGGTCCGCTTGCCGGGCTCGTCGGTCTGCAGGCCGACGATCAGCTCCAGGTCCCGGTCCACGTAGCCGGGGGCGTGGGAGAGGATGCCAGCGGGGGTGGACGTGTCCACCTTCAGGGGGCCATGCTTGGCCTGCTCTTCCTTGAAGATGGCGAAGACCTTCTCCCACAGGGCCTTGGTGCGCTCGGTGGGACCGGTCAGAAAAGAGGCATCGCCCTCGTAGGGGCGGTAGTTCTGCTGGATGAAGTCACGGGTGTCGATGTGCCGCTGCCAGCGGCCGGGCCGGAAGCCTTCCCATGCGATCATGATCGTCCTCCTGGTGAGCCGGTTGTGCAAATTGTATATGCACTCCGGTGAAATGCTGTTTTTCACCGGCGAAATGTCGTTTTTCGGCGGTGAAATGCATGCGCGGGAACTACCCTCAGAATAATGGGTGGGGGCGGAGGGCGCCATCACTCCCGAGATGGATCTTCCCGATAGCACCAAAGCACTGGTGCAGGTAGTCCCCGTCATGCAGCGAGGGGAGCGGAGTTCCGCTCCCCTCGTCATCATGGTCGCTCGGCGACATCGCTAGCACCGGCTCACGTCGGGGTGGCTGAAGGTGAACTCGCCGCCCCACTCGTCGGGCTTGAAGTCCAGCACGGCCCCGTCGAACCAGTGCGCCACCCGCTGATCCAGGTAGACGCGCACGCCCTCGTTCACGATCGTCTCGTCCGTGTCGCTCGGCTCTTCCAGAGCCAGTCCCAAACTGGGACCGCCTCAGCCGAAACCCTGTACGAAGATGCGGAAGCCCACCTTCTCCGGCTTGTCCGCAAGGCGCCGGGAGATCTCGGCGGCGGCTTCCGGGGTGATCTGAATCATGCGATGCAACACCTCCGCTGTTGCGAGCCATACCCCGTGGGGTAATCGTACCGCCTATGGCGGCCCGCGTCAAGTCTCGCTCCCGGAGAGGAGAGGAGGCGCATTCGGGGGAATACTCAACATAAGAATTCCACTTATCAGGGGGGCGTATCCGCTGGACATCAGGGAGATCATGGCCATCATCCCGCACCGGTACCCGATGCTCCTGATCGACCGGGTGCTGGAGCTGGAACCGGGCCGCCGCGTGGTGGCGGTGAAGAACGTGTCGGCCGGCGAGCCGGTCTTCCAGGGTCACTACCCCGGCAACCCGATTTTTCCGGGGGTGCTGATCCTCGAGGCCATGGCGCAGGCGGGTGCTGTGGCGGTACTCTCGCAGCCGGAGCACGCCGGCAAGGTGCCGCTCTTCGCCGGCATCGACGACGCCCGCTTCCGCAAGCCCGTGCTGCCCGGGGACCAGCTGCGCCTGGAGGTAGAGCTGGTGGGCATCCGCCGGGGGCTGGGCGTCGGCAGGGGAAAGGCGTTCGTGGGGGACGAGCTGAAGGCGGAGGCCACGCTGAAGTTCGCGCTGGTCGACGAGGCCGTTGTCCGGGAGGCGGAGTAATTGCTATAATGCCAATCTGGCGAAAGGGGAGAAAGCATGTCTCAGCCAGATTGGCGGCGAGGGGATCCCTGGGGCTGGAGGGAGTTGGTGGCCCTCCTCCTGTTGGAGTTCGTGTTCGTCATGGCGGTGGTCAAGCGGGGACTGCAGGGGTTGTACGAACAGTGGAGCGCGAACCCCGTGGTTTCCGGGACCCTGACCGGGCTGACCATCGCGCTGGTTCTGATCGGCGGCCTCTATCTTGTGGCGCTGCGCCCCCGGCGCCTCCCGTGGTGCGAGGTCGGGCTGCGGCCTTTCCCCGCCCGCACGTGGGGGCTGATCCTGCTCTGGACGGTCATCGCACTGGCCGGGAGCATCCTGGCCATGGAGCTCACCCGCCTGGTCGGCAACACCTACGCGAACGCGAAGACCGAGGGCTTGCGCGCCAACATGAGCCTGGTGACCGTGACGGTCGCCTTCGTCTCCGCCTGCGTGATCTCGCCTGTGTATGAGGAAGTGTTCTACCGGGGCTTTCTCTACCGTTGGTTCCGTACCCGCACCGGTGCGGGGTGGGCCATGCTGCTGAGCGCGCTCGTCTTTGCAGTTGCCCACTGGCCCACCTGGAACGTCCTGCCGGTCGCGCTGGTGTGCGGCTTGGTGTTCGCATGGGCCTACGAACGGACCGGCTCCGTCTGGCCCGCCGTCTTCGTGCACGGGCTGATCAACCTGGTGGTTCTGGTGAGCACCAGTCTTGCTTGACACTCAGAGCGGGCGGTGGTATTCTAGCATAGCACGTAGAACAGAATACTCTTATCGAGAGAAGCGGAGGGACTGGCCCGATGAAGCTTCGGCAACCGCCTGGGCAGCCAGGCAAGGTGCCAATTCCAGCCGGGTACACTACCGGGAGATAAGAGGGAAGCGCAGCGCCATCCAACCCTCTTCGTTCCGAAGGGGGTTTTTGATGTGTGCGATCGCGGACGCCCGAGCGCCGCACCCACCGAGGAGGTAACGGACGAACATGGTTCAGCAGAAGGGGCGGTATCTCTTCACCTCTGAGTCTGTCACCGAAGGGCATCCGGACAAGATGGCCGACCAGATTTCCGACGCGATTTTGGACGCCCTCCTGGCGGTCGATCCCAGGTCGCGGGTGGCCTGTGAAACCCTGCTGACCACGGGCCTGGTGATCGTTTCCGGCGAGATCACCACCGAGGCGTGGGTGGACATCCCCGGCCTCGTGCGCGACGTGGTGCGCGACATTGGCTACACCCGGGCCAAGTACGGCTTTGACGGCTCGACCTGTGGCGTGATGACCGCGATCGACCCGCAGTCGCCGGACATCGCCCAGGGCGTGGACGTGGCGATCGAGGTGCGCGGCAAGGTAGAGGAGAAGGAGCTGGAGATCGGCGCGGGCGACCAGGGGATGATGTTCGGGTTCGCCTGCGACGAGACGCCCGAGCTGATGCCGATGCCCATCAGCGTCGCCCACCGCCTGGCCCGGCGGCTGGCGCAGGTGCGCAAGAACGGCACCCTGCCCTACCTGCGGCCCGACGGCAAGACCCAGGTGACGGTGGAGTACGAGGACGGGCGCCCGCGGCGCATCGATACCATCGTGATCTCTGCCCAGCACGACCCGGACACGACCCAGGAGCAGATCCGCAAGGACATCATCGAAAACGTCATCCACGAGGTGATCGACCCCCGCCTGCTGGACGACCGGACCCGTTACTTCATCAACCCCACCGGGCGGTTCGTGGTGGGCGGCCCGCAGGGCGACACGGGGCTGACCGGCCGCAAGATCATCGTGGATACCTACGGCGGCTACGCCCGTCACGGCGGCGGCGCCTTCTCGGGCAAGGACCCGACCAAGGTCGACCGCTCCGGCGCCTACGCCGCCCGCTGGGTGGCGAAGAACCTCGTGGCCGCCGGCCTGGCGACCCGCTGCGAGGTCCAGGTGGCCTACGCCATCGGCGTCGCCCATCCGGTCTCCGTCCTCGTGGACACTTTCGGGACGGGGAGGCTTCCCGACGACCGGATTGCCGAGATCGTGAAGGAGGTCTTCGACCTGCGGCCGGGCGCCATCATCCGCGACCTGAACCTGCGCCGCCCGATCTACCGGCAGACCGCTGCTTACGGCCACTTCGGCCGCCCCGACCTGGATCTGCCCTGGGAGCGCACCGACCGGGTCGATGCCATCCGCCAGCTGGCGGGCCTGTAACCGCAAGCAAAAAGCACGCCGCGCGATCGCCGGCGTGCTTTTTTTCAATACTCTGCCCGCTTGAGCGCCTCCCTCGCACCTCCTCCCGGTTCTGCTTCATACCCTACCCATCAGGAGGGGGTGGCGGTGCGGGAAGGTCTCTTCTGGGGCATGCTGGCCCTGGCGGCCTACGGCGCGGTGAGCGCCGCGGCGCAGGTGGCGGAGCTGATCGGCCGCATCCGCTCCGCCGCCGAGCCGGTGGCCTACGTGGTGCTGGTGCGCGACCAGGCGGAATGGCTGGAGGACGCCGTGCTCCAGTTCGCCCGGGAGGTGGACGCGGAGCTGGTGCTGGTGGACCTGGGCTCGCGGGACGAATCCGCTGCGGTGCTGGCCCGGCTGGCCCGGCGCCTCGGACACGTGCCCGTGCTGGAACTGGGCCACCTGCCCCGGGAGGAGGCCATCGCCCGGGCGGTGGCGGCGGCGGAGTCCCCGCGTGTCGTGGTGGTGGAGCTGGGACGAAATCTGGAAAAAGAAGGATAACACAACCCCCGCGGCGAAGTGCGCCCGGGGGTGAACCGCGTTGTGGAAAACCGTTGTCGAGGGGCTGGTGACCCTCCTCTGGCCGCAGCGGAGCACGTGCGTGACCTGCGGCGGGCCCTTGGCGTACACACTGCCGCCGCTGGCCACCATTGCGGAGACCGTGCCGGTGTGCGACCACTGCTGGGCGGCGATGCCCTTCGGGCCGGACGTGCGCCTGTGTGCCAACTGCAGCCGCCCCATCACCGGGGGGTGGGGGCTCTGCGTGGAGTGCGTGGAGCCGCCGCCCTTCGGGCGCGTCTGGGCCCTGGGCCTGCACCGCGGCGCCCTGCGCACGGCGGTGCACCATGCGAAGTTCCGGGGGCGGCAGGCCCTGGCCCGGGCCCTGGGCGAGCGGCTGGCCGCCCGTGTAACCGACCCGCCGGAGGTGATCATCCCGATCCCGCTGCACACGAGCCGCCAGCGGGAGCGCGGCTACAACCAGGCGGCCTGCATCGCGCATGGTCTGGCCGCGCAGCTGGGCGTGCCGGTGGCGGAAGGGGACCTGGTCCGGCTCCGGCGCACCGGTGAGCAGACCCGGCGCGACCGGCAGGCGCGGTGGCAGAACCTCGCCGGCGCTTTTGGGGTGCGCGGCGGACGGGTGCCGGCGTGGGCGGGCCGGGACGCCCTGCTGGTGGACGACGTGCTCACCACCGGTGCGACCGCGGCCGCGGCGGCCCGCGTCTTGCGGGCGACCGGCGCCCGCAGCGTCAGCCTTGCGGTGGTGGCCGTCTCCGACAAGCCCATTCCGGCTTCACGCATCTTCGCCGGATGACCGGTCTTTCAGCGCCTCGAGCAGCGCGGCCGGCAGGGCGGCGGGCGGCTGGGCCGACTGCCGGTTGGCGGCCACCACCTCGTCGTAGATCTCCTTGCGCAGGACGGTGACCGACCGGGGTGCCGTGATGCCCAGGCGCACTACCGCCTGCGGGCCGTTGCCGCGCACCTGCACGATCTTGATCTCGATGTCGTCGCCGATCAGGATGGACTCGTTCAGGCGTCTGGAGAGGACGAGCATCAGAGGGCCTCCTCGTGGGGCGTGGGCTTCATCCTGTGGAAGAGGCGCTCGCGGGTCTGGTACCGGTCGTCGGACAGGATGATCTGCCGCGCTTTCCGCGTGAAGGGATTGAAGAGCAGCGGGGCCCGCAGGTTGGCCGTCGCCTCCTGCACCGACTCGGGCACCCGGGCGATCGCGTAGAGCAGCACCTGCTCGGGGTTCTCCGCGCCCACCGCCTCCAGGTCTTCCGGGGGGATGTCGGGATCGTAGTCGGGGAAGAAGGCTAGGGGGTAGACCAGGGTGAAGCCCACCTCGGGCTGGTCCAGGGCCAGGAGTTGCTTGAACACGTCGCCGCCGCCGGGGACGTCTGCTACCACGAACCGCTTGAGGTCGGGAAACCCGTAGAGTCCCGCCGGAAACTCGAATACGTTCTCCATTGTGAGCCCTCCGTCCGCTGGATCCGTGCGCCAGGTTCGTTCGCTATAATGTTCGGCGGCCACGCGGGACCCGCCTGCACGCGTCCACAATGTTATCCCCACGCGCGAACCTTGTGCAAATGGTTATCAACAAGCTTATCCCCAAAATCCACAGCCAGGATAGGCACACCTTGTGCATAATCTGTCCCCGCCTGGGGATGAAGCAGCGCCCGGGGCAGACAATGTGTGAAGGGGCGTTCCACCCAGCAGGGAATCGGCCTCGCGGAGGGGAAGAAAGTCATAACCCTGAGGGGGGTCCGGCAGGGCCTGTCGAAAAGGGAGGAGTTGGCGCTATGCAAGTTGCGGTACGTGGCAAGAACATCGAGATCACCAGAGCGCTTCGCGAGTATCTCGAGAAGAAGCTGGGCAAGATCGAGAAGTTCGTGGATCACCCGATTCAGGCGCAGGTAAACCTGTATGTGGAACGGGGGCGCCACATCGTCGAGGTTACTGCCGAGGTGAACGGGCTCATCCTGCGGGGTGAGGAGGCCACCAACGACATGTACGCCTCCATCGACCTCGTTGCCGACAAGCTGGAGAAGCAACTGCAGCGGTATCGTTCCCGGCTCCGCCGGCGTTCGGCCCCCGGTGCGGAGGCCGAGGCGCAGATGGCTGCGGCGTCCGAGGGTGAGGAAGCGGTCGCCGAGGTCGACGGCAAGGTCGTGAAGGTCAAGCGCTTCCCGGTGAAGCCCGTCACCGTCGACGAGGCCATCCTGCAGATGGACCTCCTCTCGCACGACTTCTTCGTATTCGTCAATAGTGAGACCGGAACCGTCAACGTACTCTACCGCCGCCACGACGGCAACTACGGGCTCCTGGAGCCGGAATACTAGTCAGAGGCCACTTCGGCCCCGCCGCCACCAGGCGGCGGGGCTGCGCCATGCAGGAGGCGGAACCGTGCGCACGGCAGCCATTGTCTTCGAGGGCGGGCCCCTGCCCGCGGACGAGCTTCAGGAGCGCATCGCGCAGCTGCGCCACGCGGTGACCCTGGACACCGTGGAGAAGTTGCAGCGGGCCGGGCTCGAGGTGATTCTGGCCACCAACCACCGCGACCTCGCGGAGGCCGCGCACAGCCTGGGTGCCCGCATCTTCGCCACAGAAGCCGCAGGATTTCACTTCGGCCGGGTCCTTGGGCAGGCGGTGCGAGAGTCCGGCGCGGACGCGGTGATCTACCTGAGCGGCGCGGCGCTGCCGCTCATGGCGCTGGAGGAGATCGCCTGGATCTGCCGCGCCCTGGCGCAGGGTGGGCCCACCGTGGTGGTGAACAACGTGCAGTCCGCGGACCTGGTGGCCTGGCATCCCGCCGCTTTCCTCGAGCGGGTAGAACCGCCGGAGAACGACAACCTGCTGGGCTGGAGGCTGCGGGAGGCCGGCATGGAGCGGGTGCTGATCCCGCACTCGGCGGCCATCCACTTCGACCTGGACACGCCGACCGACTACCTGATCCTGGCCCTGAGCGGGCGCGGGGGCCCCAGGGCGCAGGCGGCGCTGCGGATGCTGGCCTGGCCGGACGACCGCCTGCGGGCCGCTGCTGACGTCCTGGCCACCGACCTGCCGGAGGTGGCACTGATCGGCCGCGTGGGTTCCGCCATCATGGAATATTTCAACCGTAACTTGCCGGTGCGGCTGCGAGTCTTATCGGAAGAGCGGGGGATGAAGGCGCTGGGGCGCGAGGCCCGCGGCGAGGTGCGCTCCCTGGTGGGCGACCTGGTGACCGACCTGGGACCCGAGCGCTTCTTCGAGCGGCTGGGCGAGATCTGCGACGCCGCCTTCTTCGACACCCGCGTCCTCTTCGCCAACCGGGGCCGGCGGGTCAGCGAATGGGACCGGTTCCACTCGGACCTCGGGCTGGCGGACCAGATTCGGGACCCCTTCGTGCACCAGTTCACCCGGGCGGCGGTGAACTGCCGGATCCCGGTGGTGCTGGGCGGCCATTCCGTCGTCGCCGGCGGGCTGTGGGTGCTGGCCGACCGGGCCATCGCCGCGCGGGGCGGACCTGCGGTCCCGTAGCCGGGTGTCGTCATACTGTTCCGAACTTCCCCATCAACTTCCGTTGCTAGTCCAGGCGAGGCATGCTAAAATAACACGGATGTCCGCGCTGGCGCGAACCTACAGCGGGACTTCACGCGTCTATACCGAGGCGGAACAGATTCCAACACCACGGCGCCAGCCCGCTGGCTGCATAGCGAAGAAGGTGTAAGCGTTGGCTTTGAAGATCCTGGAACGCATCTTTGGCGACTACAGTGCGAAGGTCGTCAAGCGCCACCAGAAGACGGTGGCTCTGATCAACAGCCTGGAGCCGCAGATGCAAAAGCTCTCGGACGCTGAACTCGCCCACAAGACGGTCGAGTTCAAGGAGCGGATCGCTCGCGGCGAGACGCTGGAGCAGCTCCTGCCCGAGGCGTTCGCCGTGGTGCGCGAGGCGTCGATCCGCACCACGGGAAGGCGGCCATTCGACGTGCAGCTGATCGGCGGCATCGTGTTGCATGAGGGCAACATCGCCGAGATGAAGACCGGCGAGGGCAAGACGCTGGTGGCGGCCATGCCGCTCTACCTGAACGCGCTGCTGGGCCGCGGCTGCCATCTGGTCACGGTGAACGACTACCTGGCCAAGGTCGGCCGCGACGACATCGGCCGCATCTACAAGTTCCTCGGGCTGAGCTGCGGGCTGATCGTGCACGGCCTCACCTCGGCCGAGCGGCGCCAGGCCTACGCGTGCGACATTACCTACGGTACGAACAACGAGTTCGGTTTCGACTACCTGCGTGACAACATGGCGATGCACCCGCAGGACATGGTGCACCGCGAGTTCTTCTACGCGATCGTGGACGAGGCGGACTCGATCCTGATCGACGAGGCCCGGACCCCGCTGATCATCTCCGGTCCCTCCGGCAAGCCGACGGAGCTGTACTACACCTTTGCCAAGATTGCCGAGCGGCTGCAGCGCGACGTCGACTACGTCGTTGAGGAGAAGGAGAAGCGGGTCGCCCCCACCGAGGAGGGCGTCGCCAAGGTCGAGAAGTGGCTGAACATCGAGCACCTCTATGAGGGCGAGAACCAGCAGCTCGTCCACTACCTCAACAACGCGATCAAGGCCAAGGAGCTCTTCCACCGCGACAAGGACTACGTCGTCAAGGACAACCAGGTGATCATCGTCGACGAGTTCACCGGCCGCCTCATGTTCGGCCGGCGCTGGTCCGACGGTCTGCACCAGGCCATCGAGGCCAAGGAAGGCTGCAAGATCGAGGAAGAGACCCAGACCCTGGCCACCATCACCTTCCAGAACTACTTCCGTATGTACAAGAAGCTCGCGGGCATGACGGGCACCGCGCTCACGGAGGAAGAGGAGTTCCGGAAGATCTACGGGCTCGATGTGATCGCCATCCCCACCAACAAGCCGATGATCCGCATCGACCACCCCGACATCGTATACAAGACGATGCGGGCGAAGTTCAAGGCCGTGGCCGACGACGTGGAGGAGCGGCACAAGCGGGGCCAGCCGGTGCTGGTCGGCACCGTTTCGATCGAGAAGTCGGAGTACCTGTCGCAGATCCTCACCCGCCGGGGCATCCCGCACCAGGTGCTGAACGCCAAGCACCACGAGCGGGAGGCCGAGATCGTCGCCCAGGCGGGCCGTTTCGGCGCCGTTACGATTGCGACGAACATGGCCGGCCGCGGCACCGACATCCTGCTGGGCGGCAACCCCGACTTCGCGGCGCGCCAGCGCATGCGGGCCGAGGGGTACTCGCCGGAGTTGATCGTCGCCGCGACGGACATCATCCCGTCGGAGGACCCCGAGGTGCAGGCCGCCCGGGAGGTCTACCTGAAGTACCTGAAGGAAGAAGAGGAGAAGTGCGCCAAGGACGCGGAGAAGGTGCGCGCCGTCGGCGGCCTCTGCGTCATCGGCACCGAGCGGCACGAGGCCCGGCGCATCGATAACCAGCTGCGCGGCCGCGCCGGCCGTCAGGGCGACCCGGGCGAGTCCCGCTTCTACGTGTCGCTGGAGGACGACCTGATGCGCCTCTTCGGCGGCGAGATGGTCGCCAACCTGATGAACAAGCTGGGCATCGAAGAGGACGTGCCCATCGACAGCCCGATGGTCTCCCGGGCCATCGAGAGCGCCCAGAAGAAGGTCGAGGCCCGCAACTTCGACATCCGCAAGCACGTGCTCCAGTACGATGACGTGATGAACACGCAGCGCGAGCTGATCTACAAGCAGCGGCGCCAGATCCTGGAGGGCCACGACACCCGCGAGGTGGCCATGGACGCGATCGCCGCGACGGCGGAGTCGATCGTGGAGGAGGGCGTGCCGGAGGGCGTCTACTTCGAGGAGTGGAATCCCGAGGTTCTGGTGGCCCTGGCCGAGGATGTCGGCATTCCCAAGGGCTACGTGAAGGTGGAAGACCTGAAGGCGGCCGTCGAGGGCGTCCGCAGGGAGCAGGAAGGCCGGAAGAACCTGGCCGAGGTCATCAAGCAGGCGGCCATCCGGGCGTACGAGGAGAAGGAGCAGCGGCTCGGCCCCGAGATGATGCGGCGGCTGGAGCGCTTCCTCATCCTGCGCACCGTGGACGAGAAGTGGATGGACCACCTCGACGCCATGGACGACCTGCGGGAAGGCGTGGGCTTGCGGGCTTACGGCCAGCGGGACCCGCTCATCGAGTACAAGATGGAAGCGATGGAGATGTTCAACCACATGATCCGCTCCATCCAGCGGGATGTGGTGCGGAACCTCTTCATCATCGAGGTGGCGCGGGAGCCGCAGCGGCCGCGCATCATGATCGAGTCGGGCAGCCAGGGTGCGGAGCCCCGGCAGCCGGTCCGGGCGCAGGGCAAGAAGGTTGGCCGCAACGACCCCTGCCCGTGCGGTTCGGGCAAGAAGTACAAGTTCTGCTGCGGGCGGGCGGCGAACGCCTGACAGCCGGGGCAGCGTACCGGCCGGATGGGCGGAGGTCAGCGTTCAGTCTGACCTCCGCCCTTCGCCAGACCCGGCCGCGCGGCTAGTTTTTAACGACAATATATTGTTCCTCTCAGGACTATCTCAGGATCGCGCGGTATTTTGATAGCAGGACCACCCAAATGACAAAGGGGGCATCGGCGATGGGTAGCGACTCGAGATCGCGCGACACGACAAAGCGTATCCTGCTGGCCCTTTTTGTCGTCTGGCTCCTGCAGTTCCTGTTCATGCCGCCGCTGAACAACCGCCAGAACGAGATCAGCTACTCGGCCTTCCTGGACGCCCTGGAACAGGGGCAGGTCGCCGAGGTGCTGGTCGTCGACCGGACGGTCACGGGCAAGCTGCACAGCGGCGAGACGTTCAAGACCATCCTGCCTCCGGAGACGCCCGACCTGGCGGACCGGCTCGCAGCCGCGGGTGTGGAGCAGCGATACAAGGAGGCCACCCAGCCCTGGTGGCTGGCCCTGCTGCCCACGGTGATCTGGCTGGCAGCCATGATCGGCCTGGTCGTGTGGATGCAGAAGCGGCAGGCCGGGGCCGTGGGCCTGGCCCGGGGTACGGTGAAGCCCATCGCCCCCGGCGAGGCGACCGTCACCTTCGCTGACGTGGCCGGGGTGGACGAGGTGAAGGGCGACCTGGAAGAGGTGGTCGACTACCTCAAGAACCCCGAGAAGTACAAGGCCATCGGTGCTCGCATCCCAAAGGGGGTGCTGCTCTACGGGCCGCCCGGGACGGGCAAGACCCTGCTGGCCCGGGCGGTGGCCGGCGAGGCCGGCGTGCCGTTTTTCGCCCTGAGCGGTTCCAGCTTCGTCGAGCTGTTTGTGGGCATGGGTGCCTCCCGGGTGCGCGAGCTGTTCGCACAGGCACGCAAGAACGCGCCCTGCATCGTGTTCATCGACGAGATCGACGCCGTGGGGCGCCACCGCGGCAGCAGTGCCATCGTCGGCGGCCACGACGAGCGGGAGCAGACCCTGAACCAGCTGCTCACCGAGATGGACGGGTTCGGCGCCTACGAGGGCGTGATCGTGATGGCCGCCACCAACCGGCCTGACGTGCTGGATAAGGCCCTGCTGCGGCCGGGCCGTTTCGACCGGCAGGTGCCGGTGGGCCTGCCCGACGCCGCCGGCCGGGAGGCCATCCTCAAGGTCCACGCCAGAGGGAAGCGGCTGGCTCCCTCGGTGGACCTGGCGGCCATCGCCAAGCGGACCCCCGGCTTCACCGGGGCCGACCTGGCGAACCTGCTCAACGAGGCGGCCATCCTGGCGGTGCGGAGGGGTCGCGAGGAGATCACCATGAGCGAGATCGACGAGGCCATCGACCGGGTGGTGGCCGGCGGACCCGCCCGCAAGGGCCGCGTGATGCGGCCGGAGGAGAAGCGGCGCGTGGCCGTCCACGAGGCCGGCCACGCCCTGGTGGCCACCCTGACGCCCGGGGCCGACCCGGTACAGAAGGTGACCATCATCCCCCGGGGCCGGGCGGGCGGCTTCACGCTGACCGCACCGGAAGAGGAACAGATGCTCTACACCCGGTCGGAGCTGGAGGCCCGGCTGAAGATGCTGCTGGGCGGCCTCTGCGCCGAGGAGGTGTTGATGGGCGAGCGGTCCACAGGCGCCCAGGACGACCTGAAGCGGGCGACCCAGCTGGCCCGGGAGATGATCTCCCGCTATGGCATGGGCGAGTCCGTGGGCCTGATGACCGTGCCGGACACCGACTGGCCCGAGGTACAGAGCGTCTCGCAGGAGTCGGCTGCCGCCATCGAGCGGGAGGTGCGTTCGCTCCTGTCGCAGATGTACCAGGAGACCCGCCAACTGCTGGAGGAGAACCGGGACAAGCTGATGGCGCTGGCCGGCACGCTGGCCGACCGCGAGACCATCGATGGCGAGGAGGTCCGCCGGATCCTCTGCGCCTGAGCATCAGAAGACTAAGGTAGATGTATCGCCCCGGGCGCTGCCGGGAAAGGTAGCGCCCGGGGCACGTTTTTGCTTGAAGTTCGAATTTACGGGAGCGGGAGGATTGACAGATAGGAGTGGCCACCGTAAACTTGGGCCTAACAGATTTGATTATGTGCTAGTTTACCATGCGAAAGGAGAGGAGAACTCGTGGCCACGGCGCCTAGCTCCCGGCCCGGGCCTGACCTGGAGGAGCGTCATGGCTATTCGTTGGGCCAGAAGGTCGGCCTGGTTCTGGGACCGGTTCTGTTCTTGCTCATCTCCCTGTTCTTCCGGCCCGCCAACCTGAGCAAGGAGGGCGTGGCTGCGCTGGCCGCGACGGCCTGGATTGCCGCCTGGTGGGTCACGGAGGCCCTGCCTTTCGCCGCCACCAGCCTGCTGCCCATGATCCTGTTCCCGGTCCTGGGCCTCGGTTCGGTCAAAGATGTCCTGGCCCCCTATGCCGATCCCACGATCTTCCTCTTCCTCGGCGGCTTCGTCATCGCTGTGGCCATCGAGCGCTGGCACCTGCACCGGCGCATCGCGCTCGGCATCATCAACCGGGTGGGGACTGGGCCACGGCGGCTGGTGCTGGGCTTCATGCTGGCCACCGGTGGGATTTCGGTCTTCATCTCCAACAGCGCCACGGCGATGATGATGCTGCCCATCGGCCTGGCGGTGGTCAAGCAGATCTCGGAGCTGCAGGGAACAACCGGCGAGGGCGGCGAGGTGCCCCGGACGAACTTCGCGGCCCTGATCATGCTCGCCATCGCCTACGCCGCGTCCATCGGCGGCGTCGGGTCCGTCATCGGCTCGCCGCCCAATGCCATCATGGTGGGCATGGCCTCCAAGGCCGCGGGGGTAGAGATCACCTTCCTGGACTACATGCTGGTGGGGCTTCCCGTGGCGCTGGTGTACACCTTCGTCGCCTGGTGGATCATGCTGAAGATCATGCCGCCCGAGTCTACGGAAATCCCCGGCAGCCGTGAGTTCATCCGCCAGCAGCTGGCGGCCCTCGGGCCGATGACCCGGGAGGAGCGGCGAGTGCTTGTCGTCTTCGCCATCACCGCCCTGCTCTGGATCATCTACCCCTTCGTCCTGAAGGGCGTGATCCCGGGTATCGGCGACACCATGGTGGCCATCTTCGGCGCCCTGCTCCTCTTCCTGATCCCCACCGGGCGCCAGCGCGGCCAGTTCCTGCTCGATGAGAAGGCCTTCGCCAAGATCCCGTGGGGCGTGCTGCTGCTCTTCGGCGCCGGCTTCTCCATCGCCAGCGTCTTCGAGAGCACCGGCGTGGCCGAGTGGCTCGCCGGGTACCTTGCCGCCCTGGAGGGGGTGCACTACTTCGTCGTCGTCCTGGCCGTGGCGACGATGCTGGTGTTCCTGACCGAGATCACGTCCAACTCGGCCATCGCGACGATCTTCATGCCGATCATGGCGAGCCTCGGCGCCGCGCTGGGCGTCTCGCCCGTCGCCCTGATGATGGTGGCGGCGCAGGGTTCGACGCTGGCCTTCATGATGCCGGTGGGCACCCCGCCCAACGCCATCGCCTTCAGCACGGGCTACGTGACCATGCAGCAGATGATCAAGGTCGGCTTCTTCCTCAACCTGGCTTCCATCATCACGATCACCCTGTTCGGCTACTTCTGGATCCCCCTGATCTGGGCCCGGTTCATGTAGGGCCGCACGCCGCGGCGCCGCCTCGGCTCAGACCTGGCAGGATTCGACCAGCCGCCCCGGGCCTTGCCCGGGGCTCGTTTTTTTGCAAATTCGACGTCTGTTCGCCGGAGGCGAGAGGATTATAGAGGAATTTCAGTGAATATTTTCTAATCCACTGGCACGGCGAGCACCCGCATCAGGTCCTCGCCGGAGTGCGAAAAAGGGGAGGCGATTGGATGAAGGGGAGGCCCTTGCGACTCACCGCCGCAGTGCTGGCCGCGGCCGTGCTCCTGGCGGCCTGCTCGAAGTCGACCGAGACCCGCGGAGGCGGCGAGCAGGTCGTCGACCAGGGCGGCGGCTCCTCCAGCGGCGAGTCCCAGGTGCGGCGCGGGCCGAACGGAGAGGTGTACGGCGGGGTTTACCGCATGGCGGTGGGGGCGGAGCCGGCCGGCATTGACCCGCACATCGACACAACGCTCTTCACCTACCGCCTGGCGCGCAACATCTTCAGCACCCTGGTTCGCTACAAGGGCGAGACGCTGGAACTGGAGCCCGAGCTCCTGGCCGAGATGCCCACCATCTCCGCGGACGGCCGCACGTACTCCTTCCGCCTGAAGGAGGGGGTGAAGTTCCACAATGGCGCCACCCTCACCGCCCACGACGTGAAGTACACCTTCGAGCGCTTGCTCACGCCGGCCACGAGGGCGGCCAACACCTGGGTGCTGCAGGACGTGGTGGGCGCCGACGAGATGCTGAACGGCACTGCCACGGAGCTCGCCGGGTTCAGGGTGACCGGCGACTACACCTTCGAGATCACCCTGAAGCAGCCGTTCGGACCCTTCCTCTACTACCTGGCCACCGCCCCGGCCTCTATCTACCCGGCCGAGTACGCCCGGGAGATGGGTGACGACTTCGCCCGCAAACCCGTGGGCACCGGTCCCTTCCGGCTGAAGGAGTGGCGGGAGAACGAGCTCCTGGTTCTGGAGCGGAACCCGGACTTCTTCGAGGAAGGCTACCCGTTCCTGGACGCCATCGAGTACCGGGTGATCGCCGACGAGTCCACCCGCTGGCTGGAGTTCGAGGCGGGCAACCTCGACGACAACGACATCCCCACGGTGGAGTGGGTGAACGCCACCCAGTCCGGCCGGTGGAAGCTGTGGGAGACCACCACCCTCAACACCTATTACCTCTCGCTCCAGCTGGAGATGGTGCCCGACAGGCGGGTGCGTGAGGCGATCTCGCTGGCGATCGACCGGCAGAAGATCATCGACACCATCCACAACGGCACCGGCACTCCGGCCATCGGCTTCACCTCACCCGGCATCGTGGGTGCGCTCACCGAAGCCCCGGGCTTCCCCTACGACCCCGAACGGGCGCGGCAGCTGATCCGGGAGGCCGGGGCCGAGGGCATGACCATCGTCTCGTGGCAGCGGGACGGCGACAAGGTGTCTGACACCAACCTGGCGATCCAGCAGATGCTGGCCGATGTGGGCCTCAACTACGAGGTGGAAATCCGCGACTCGGCCACCTTCCGGGAGGCCAGGGCCAACGGCGAGATCATGGCCAACCAGGGCAACTGGTACGCCGACTACCCCGACCCCGACAACTACCTCTGGACTTACTTCCACTCCTCCAGCTCCCGCAGCATGTCGGTGGCGATGAACGACCCGGAGGCGGACCGGATCCTCGAGGAGGCCCGCGTCAGCACCGACCAGGCGGCCCGCATCAAGGCCTACCAGGACCTGGAGCGGCGGTTGCTCTATGAGGAGTACGCCATCATTCCGCTCTGGCACCTGAAGTCCTACTTCGTCAGCCAGCCCTACGTCCACGGGTTCCAGCTGAACCCGGTCTTCGTTTACGACTACAAGACGGTCTGGAAAGACGTGAACTAAGTGCCCATCAGGCGGAGGGGACCGCTCCGGCCGGTCCCCTCCCAGATGGCCTGCGAGGGGAGATGCCCGTGCTCGCCTTCGTCGTGCGTCGCCTCCTGCAGGGGGTTCCCGTCCTCCTGGGGGTGAGCCTCATCACCTTCATCCTGATGCACGTGGTGCCGGGCGACCCGGTCACCGCCGCTTTCGAGAAGCGGGCCGACCCCGAGACCATCGCCCGCATCCGCCGCGAACTGGGGCTCGACCGGCCGCTGCCGGTGCAGTACGCCGACTTCCTGGTGAAGGCCCTCCAGGGCGACCTGGGCCGTTCGTTCCAGACCCGCCAGCCGGTGGCCGAGATGATCGCCGGCGCCATGCCGGCCACGATGAAGCTCACGCTGTCGGCGGTGGTGGTCACGGTGGCGATCGGCGTGCCCATCGGCATTCTCTCGGCGCTCCACCGGGGGTCGACCGTGGACTACGTGGCGATGGTGACGGCGCTGTCGTTCATCTCGGCGCCGGTGTTCTGGGTGGCCATGGTCGCCCAGCTGCTGTTCGGCCACCGCTGGGGCCTCCTGCCCATCTCCGGCTTCGACACGCCGCTGCACCTGGTGCTGCCGGCTACGGTGCTGGGCACCCGCTACGCCGCTTCAGTGGCCCGCTACACCCGCTCCTCCATGCTGGACGTGATCGGACAGGACTTCATCCGCACCGCCTGGGCGAAGGGGCTGAGCGGCCGGGTGGTCATCTTCAAGCACGCACTGAAAAACGCCCTCATTCCGGTGGTGACGGTGATCGGCATGGAGATCGGGGGGCTGCTCACCGGCTCGATTCTCACCGAATCGGTCTTCGGCATCCCCGGGCTGGGGTTGGTGACCATCCGCGGTCTCAGCACCATGGACTTCCCGGTGATCCAGGCGACGGTGCTGCTGACGGCGGTGATCTTCGTGGTGATGAACATCATCGTCGACATCAGCTATTCGCTCCTGGACCCCCGCATTCGAATGAGCTGAGGGAGGAACAGGCCCGATGGCCATAGCAATACGGCAGGCGGATCCCGCACCGCTCGGTGCGCTGCAGCGGGAGCGGACCGTGTGGCAGCGCCTGCGGCAGCACAGGCTGGCCATGGCGGGGCTGGTCTTCATCGTGGTCCTTATCGCCCTTGCCGTTCTGGCGCCGGTAGTGGCGCCCGCGGATCCCAACAAGCAGGACCTGTTCGCCCGGCTGGCGCCGCCGGGCACGCCCTTCGACGAGCTGGGGGAGGGCCGCTACTGGCTGGGCGCGGACCAGCTGGGGCGCGACGTGCTTTCCCGCGTGATCTACGGCGCCCGGATCTCGCTCCTGGTGGGCTTCGTGGCCGAGGGGATCGTGCTGCTGATCGGGGTGACGCTGGGGGCGCTGGCGGGCTACTACGGCGGCCGGGTCGACCGGGCGATCATGCGCACGGCCGACGTGCTCTTCGCCTTCCCGGACCTGCTCTTTGCCATCGCCGTCACCTTTGCCCTGGGCGGGGGGCTCATGAGCCTCTTCATCGCACTTTCGGTGGTGGGCTGGGCCGGGATGGCCCGGTTGACTCGCAGCCAGGTGCTGGCGCTGAAGGAGCGCGACTTTGTGGAGGGCGCCCGCGCAGTGGGGGCGGGGGACCGGCGCGTGCTCTTCCGGCACATCCTGCCCAACGCCGCGGGGCCCATCATCGTGGCGGCCACGCTGGGCATCCCCGGCGCGATCATGAGCGAGGCGTCGCTGAGCTACCTGGGGCTGGGCGTGCAGCCGCCCACGCCCACCTGGGGGGCGATGATCTACGAGGGGCGCGTGTACCTGCGGCACGCCCCCTGGATGTCGCTCGCCCCGGGCGCGATGATCATGCTGACGGTGCTGGCCTTCAACCTGCTGGGCGACGGCCTGCGCGACGCGTTTGACCCGCGATCCAGACGGTGAAACGGGGGAGGAATCGAGGACTGTGGCACTCTACCCGGTGGAGTCCTTCCACGCCGGTGTACACGAAGGCACCCGCCCCACGGCGGCGGGAATGGCGGGTGACGGCACCTGGACCGGGCCGGCCCTGGCGGTTGCCCCTTTCGACTGGGCGGTGGCTTCGTGGAACGGCAGCGGCGAGGGGATTGAGGTGCAGCTGCGGGTCCGCAGCGACGGGGTTTGGTCACCCTGGTTCAGCTTCGGTCGCTGGTCCGCCGCCGGCCCGCGGGCCTCG
Source organism: Symbiobacterium sp. (assembly GCF_040797425.1). Taxonomy (NCBI): domain Bacteria; kingdom Bacillati; phylum Bacillota; class Clostridia; order Eubacteriales; family Symbiobacteriaceae; genus Symbiobacterium; species Symbiobacterium sp. The sequence continues at coordinate 103,577 of NZ_JBFNEH010000002.1, forward strand.
GTTCCGGGGCAGGAGCACCCGCCGTTCGGCCGGCTGGAGACCGACACCCTTCACCTCGACCGCTCGGCCGATGCCTGCCAGTTCCGGGTGCACCTGCGGCGGGCTGAACTCCGGCGGCTCTGGCTGGCCGCGGCGGTGACCGCGGAGCGGTCGGAGGATCCGCCGTACACCCCGGCCTGGGGTGTGGACCTGGATGTGCCTGCGCGGTCGCAGATGGTCTATCCCGGCGGGCGCGTGTGGTGCAGCCCCGTCTCCCTGGCGATGGTGATGGCCTACTACGGCCACCACGAGTCCATTCCGGAGGAGACGGTGCCCGGCGTCTACGACGCGGCCTATGACGGACACGGCAACTGGCCCTTCAACACGGCCTACGCCGCGACAAGGGGCTTTGTGGCCCACGTCGACCGCTTCGGCGGCTTTGCCGACCTGGAGCGCCACATCGCACAGGGCCGCCCCATCATCGCGTCGGTAGCCTACGACCGGACCTGGCTGCCCAACGCGCCCATCGCCCGCACAGCCGGGCACATCCTGGTGGTTCGCGGTTTCACACCGGAGGGAGACGTGATCGTCAACGACCCCGCGGCGGCGGAGGACGGCACCGTGCGGCGGGTCTACCGCCGGAACCTGTTCCGGCGGGCCTGGCTGGACCGGAGCGGCGTGGTCTACGTGATTCGGCCTTTGGCCACTCACGACCGGCTGTAGTACAATTATTTGTGTTGCGATACAGACACCCGGGAGGTGCAGCAGTGGACAAGCTCAGCGAAATCCGCGCCCAGGTTCCGGCGGTGCAGTCCCAGGTCTACCTGAACACCGGTACGGCCGGCCCGCTGCCCGAGCCGGTACGCGCCGCCATGGCCGAGTCGCTGGCCGCCCAGGTCTCCGGCGGACGGATCGCGTCGGAGTACTACGTGAAACTGAGCCGGCTGAAGGCCGAGATTCGTGCCCGGCACGCCACCATGCTGGGTTGCGAGCCCGACGAGATCGCCCTCACCCAGAACACCACCGACGGCATGAACCTGGTGACCCTGGGCGTGAACTGGCAGCCCGGCGACGAGGCGATCACTACCAACCTCGAGCACGCCGGCGCGCTCTTCCCGCTCTTTGCGGCCCGGGCGAGGTTCGGCATCACCATCAAGATCGCCGACGTGCTGGAGCGGCCGGAGGAGGCCGCGGCGGTGATCGAGCGGCTGATCACCCCGCGCACGAAGCTGATCGCGGTCTCGCACGTGTCGTTTATCACGGGGGCGGTGCTGCCGGTGAAAGAGATCGCCGAGGTGGCCCACCGGCACGGCGTGCTGGTGCTGGTGGACGGTGCCCAGTCCTTCGGCGCCATCCCCGTGAACGTGAAGGAACTGGGCGTGGACTTCTACGCCGTGACGAGCCAGAAGTGGCTCTGCGGGCCCGAGGGCGCCGGCGCCCTCTACGCCTCCCGGGCGGCCGTCTCGCAGGTGCAGATCACGTTCGCCGGCTACAACACGGCCCAGGCCTACGACATGTACGCGGGCCTGCTGCCCAAGGGCAACGCCCAGAAGTTCGAGCAGGGCACGCTGCAGCCGGCGACGCTGGCCGGGCACCTGGCCGCGCTGCGCTGGCTGACGGACGAGGTGGGGGCGGACTGGGCCTACAGCCGCATCCGCAGCCTCGCCGCCGCCGCCCGGGCGTTGCTGGCCGAGGTGCCGGGTGTTACGGTGCTCACCCCGGCGGAGACGGCCGGGCTGGTCTCTTTCCAGGTGGAGGCGAATGCCGACGCGGTGCTGAAGGCGCTGACCGGCCAGAAAATCCTCATCCGCACGGTGCCCCACCCGCGCAGCCTCCGGCTCTCCACGGGCTTCTACAATACCGAGGAGGAACTGGAACAATTGGCCGCGGCTCTTCGGCCGCTGGCTCGCGCCTGAGCGAAAGAGGGGCCGCTCCACGGAAGGGGAGCGGCCCACGGTCGCTTTTCGGCGGCCTCCGCGCAGGCCGTAGTCGATCACGGACCCGATGCCTGGATGTGGCGGCGAAAAAACTGGCGCCGGTGCAAACCAAAAGGGCTGTTTCTGCAGTCGTTGTAGTGGAGTCTCGTCAGCTGGAAACCGCTCCCCGGTTCGGTTGGGGCCGTCCACGCGCTGATTCACATAATTGTGGTATGTTCGTGCGGTGGACTGTGAAATTGGTCTCATGGTAGCATAGACCCGTTAGCTGCCCTGGCAGCATTTCGGAGAGGAGGATGGTTCATGCCTACCATCCGGGAGTCTGACCTCCCTGGAATTGGGCGTAAGTTTCAGATGGATGCGCGCAGCGGCGACAAGATCGTCGTGATCGTTCAGGACGACGGCCAGCGTGCGATCTACCATTTCCACTACGAGGATCCCGACGAGCCGATTTCTATGGTGACGCTGGACGATGCCGAGGCCCGGCAGCTGGCCGCCATCATCGGCGGTCTGGCATATCAACCCAAGTACCTGGAGAACCTGGACATCGACGTCAACGACCTGATGATCAAGTGGTACAAGGTGGAACCGAGCTCCCCCGTGGTGGGCAAGCTCATCGGAGAACTGGAGGTGCGGAAGACCACAGGCGCTTCGATTATCGCCATCATCAACGAGGACAAGACCAAGCGCATTAACCCAGGTCCCGAAGAAATGCTCAAGGCCGGTCAGACCCTGGTGGTGGCGGGCGAGCGACGTCAGGTAAAGGCATTTGAGCGATTCCTGGCAGGGGAAAGTCGGTAGCCCATGGAACACGCGGTCTTCCAACTGGGTCTCGCACTCGCCCTCATGGCGGCCGCAGGCTATCTTGCCGCCCGATTGCGCATTTCCAACGTGCCATTCCTGATCGTCATGGGCATGCTGCTCGGTCCGCACGCCCCCAAGATCGGGATGATCGACCTCACCTTCATCGACAGCGCCCCGCTCATCGAGTTCATGGGGCGCCTGGGCGTGCTGTTCCTGCTCTTCTACCTGGGGCTTGAGTTCTCCATCGGACGCCTGGTGAAGGCCGGCCGGAAGATCGCAGTGGCGGGCACGATCCACGTGGGGCTCAGCCTTCTCTGCGGCTTCGTCTTCGGAAAGCTGATCATGGACTGGCCCCTCAAAGAGGTGCTGGTGGCGGCCGGCGCCATGACCGTCACCTCCAGCGCAATCATCGCCAAGGTGCTGGTCGACCTGAAGCGCACGGCGAACCCGGAGACCGAGCTCATCTTGGGTATCGTCATGGCCGACGACCTCTTCCTGGCGGTCTACCTCTCCATTGTCTCCGGCTACGTGCTGAGCGGCGCGACCTCGGTGGGCGGAGTCCTCCTGTCGGCGGGCACCGCGTTCGGTTTCATGCTCGCCGTCCTCGTCCTCAGCCGGCTGGCGATGCCGTGGATTAACCGCTTCCTGGGCAAGCTCTCTGACGAGATCTTCCTGCTGGCGGTCTTTGCGGCGCTGATGCTCGTCGCCGGCATCGGCGAGTCGCTGCACGTGGCCGAGGCCATCGGCGCCCTCCTCTTCGGCCTGGCGCTGGCAGAGAGCGAGCACCGGGAGCGCGTGGAGCACCTCATCCTCCCATTCCGGGACTTCTTCGGTGCCCTGTTCTTCTTCAGCTTTGGCCTCTCCATCGACCCCTTTGGGCTCGGCGGGGCCGTCCTGCCTGCGATCATCGCCGCACTGGTGAGCGCGATCGGCAACTTCACGGCGGGCATGCTGGCCGGCCGCTCGGCCGGGCTCTCGCACAAGGCCTCGTCCAACATCGGCCTGACCATCGTCGCCCGCGGCGAGTTCTCCATCGTCATGGCGAACCTGGGCGCGGCGGGCGGCCTGATGCCGATCCTCCAGCCGTTCGCGGCCCTGTACGTGCTCATCCTGGCCGTGGTCGGGCCGCTGCTGGCCAAGGAGTCGAAGACGATCTTCAACCTGCTCAACAAGATCTTCCACTGGCAGAAGCCGGCACCGCAGCGCAAGATTGCCCTCCCCACCGTGTCGGGCGGCGGGGGGCAGGACTAGCCGAACCGTGTTCTGCCGCGATCAGGGCCGCTTCCCCGCCGGGGGAAGCGGCCCTCAGGCATCTGCTCAGAGATCCAGCCGGGATCGTTGCACCTCTTCGTGGGCGGCCGTGGCTCCCAGCACCTCCTCCCAGAGGCGGGCGAAGAGCGGGCGCAGCGCTTCGACGCCCGCGGCGGCCACGCCGCCGGGCGTCGACACCCGGTCGACCACGTCAGCGAAGGTGTACCCGTGTTGCTCCATCAACTCACAGGTGGCCCGGGCGGTCTCCCGCACCATGACCTCCGCGGCCGCGCGGGAGAGGCCCGGCGCCCTGCTGCAGGCGGCCAAGGCCAGGGCGTGGAGGGCATAGCTGACGAAGGCCGGGCCGCAGGCGGTGAGGTCGGAGGCGGCGCGCACGTCTTCCTCGGCGACGACGTGCGGCGTGCTGACAGCGCTCATCAGCCGCACGAGCAGGGCGCGGTCTTCGTGGGTGCAGCGCTCGCCGAAGACCAGCAGCGATGCGCCCCGGCCCACGGCGTGCACCACGGACGGGATGACCTTGGCCACCCGGGCCGGGGTCCGCTCCTCCAGCATGGCCACGGTGACGGTGTTGTTGATGGCGACCAGCAGGTGATTCCGGGTTATGTACGGTGCAATCTCCGCCAGGACGGCTCCCGTGTCGCCCGCCTTCACACAGAGGAAGACGGCGTCGCAGCGCCGCACGAGGTCGCCGTTGCTGTACGCCTGCTGCACACCCGGCAGCGCCTCCGCTACCCGGCGTCGCTTTTCCAGCGTGCGCGAGTGGATGACGACCTCGTCCGGCCGAAGCGCCCCCGCACGCACCAGTGCGGTCACCAGGAGCCGGCCCATGTTGCCCATGCCGATGAAGCCCACTCTCATCGGGGGTCCCTCCTGCGCCTGATTCACTGGTTCCCAGAGTATTCGGGGGTGAGCCCGTGGGTCACCGACTGCGCCTGCAGAGATCCGGCCCCTCCGTCCGGGCGTGTCTCGGTCGGTCCGACCCCGTGGACCCACAACTGGGCGAATGGTACAATGCACAACGTGAACACATCTGGGGAGGCTGCTTGACATGTACGATGAACTGGCTCGCCGTGCTCAGCGGCTGGAGGAGAAACTCACCGAACTCAGGAGGTCTCTTTGACGTCGACCGGCGGCTCGAGGAGATTGCAGCGCTGGAGCACCAGCTCGCCGCGCCTGATTTCTGGAACGACCAGGAGAACGCGCAGCGGGTCACCCGTCAGGTCGCCCAGCTGCGCGCCCCCATCGAGCAACTGGAGGGCTACCAGCGCCGGCTCGAGGACCTGAAGGTGATGGTCGACCTCGCCGAGGAGGGGGCGGACGCCGAACTGGCGGCCGAGGCGCAGCGCGAGACCGACGAGTTGGAGCAGCAGGTGCACAAGCTGGAGCTGCAGGTGCTGCTCAATGGCAAGTACGACTCCTTCAACGCGATCCTCAGCATCCACGCCGGTGCCGGCGGCACCGAGGCTCAGGACTGGGCGGAGATGCTCCAGCGCATGTACGTGCGCTGGGCCGAACGCCGCGGCTTCAAGGTGGAGGAGCTGGACCGCCTGGAGGGCGAGGAGGCCGGCATCAAGTCGGTGACGATGGCCGTGCGGGGGCCCTACGCGTATGGCTTCCTCCGTCCGGAGATGGGCGTGCACCGCCTGGTGCGCATCTCGCCTTTCGATGCGTCCGGGCGGCGGCATACCTCCTTCGCCGCCGTTGAGGTGATGCCCGAGATCGAGGAAGACGTGGACGACGTGGAGATCCGGCCCGAGGACCTGCGCATCGACACGTTCCGGTCCAGCGGCGCGGGCGGCCAGCACGTGAACAAGACGGAGTCGGCCGTGCGCATCACCCACCTACCCACGGGCATCGTGGTCACGTGCCAGCAGGAGCGGTCGCAGATGCAGAACCGGGCGGTGGCCATGATGATGCTCCGCTCCAAGCTGGTGGAGCTGAAGATCGAGGAGCAGAACAAGGAGATGGCCCAGGTGAGGGGCCCGCAGATGGAGATCGCCTGGGGAAGCCAGATCCGCAGCTACGTGTTCCAGCCCTACACCCTGGTGAAAGACCACCGCAGCGGGGTGGAGGTGGGCAACGCCCAGGCGGTGATGGACGGCGACCTCGATCCGTTTATCTACGGCTACCTGGAGAAGCGGGCAAGCGGTGGACTGTCTCGACCCTGATTCGGCCCAGGAAGGGAGCAGAGACCGGATGGCGCACCGATCGAGGCTGCTGTGGCTGTTGGTGGCGGCCGGAATCGCCGGCGGGATGTTGGCCGGCCGGGTGATGGCCCAGGGGAGCGAGCCGGGCACCGGCGGCGACCCACTGGTGACCCGATCGTTTGTGGAACAGTACGTGGAAGAGATGGCGGTCTACCGCGTCGTCAACGTGTCCAAAGGCCAGCGGGTGATCGGCGAGGCGGGCACCGAGATGGTGCTGCGTTCCGGCCGGGCGACGGCCATCGTGTCGGAGCTGGGCGGGCTGCTGGACGCAACCCAGGGCATCGACACCCCGGGAGGGGCCGAGATCCCCAAGAACCACCTGATCGTGGTCCCGCGCAGCGACGGCCGCGGCTTCTACGCGGAGACCAATTTGGTTCTCATGGTGAAGGGCAAGATCACGATTGAGACGGAGTAGGCGCACCGCCCGCGGCGCGGTCGCACAGTGGTGGCAGACAACATGAAGCGAGTGCAGATCCTCTCGATTGCCGTGGACCGCGTGACCATGGCCGAGGCGGTGGAGCGGTGCCTCGGGTTCATCGACGCGGGCGGCCCGCACCTGGTGGTTACGCCCAACGCGGAGATTGCCGCCGCGGCCGCACGCGACCCCGATCTGGCGGCCATCATCAACGGCGCGGACCTGGTGGTGCCCGACGGCATCGGCGTGGTGGCGGCCTCCCGCCTTCTGGGCGATCCCCTGCCGGAGAAGGTGGGGGGCTGCGACCTGGCCACCAACCTGCTCGCGGCGCTGGAGCGCCGCGGCGGGGGGCGGATCTTCCTGCTGGGGACGCGCCCGGAGGTGGTGGCCGAGGCGGCGCGGCGCCTGGCGGACGCCTACCCCCACGTCGACGTGGTGGGCTGGCGCGACGGCTTCTTCCGTCCGGAGGAGGAGCCGGAGATCCTCGCGCAGATCCGGGAGGCCCGGCCCGACGTGCTCTTCGTCGCCCTGGGCTCGCCGAAGCAGGAGCGCTGGCTGCACCGCCACCTGCGGAGCCTGGGGGTGCCGCTGGGAATGGGGGTCGGCGGCACCATCGACGTGTGGGCGGGCGCGGTGCCCCGGGCCCCGGAGTGGATGCTCAGGGCCAACCTCGAGTGGCTCTACCGCATCGTGCGCCTGCGCCGGGTGAGCCGCAGCGTTCCGCCGCTCGTGCGGTTCGCACTGGCCGTGCTGGGCGAGCGCTGGCGGCGGGGCCGGAGCCACAAATAAGAACGACACGACCCACCCGGGCCGCCGGGTGGGTCGACGCGTGTCGGGGGCTGCGATGGTGCGATCTACCAGTGCAGCCAGAAACGGAATGAGCTAGAATTTCAGCGGTAGGAAGGGAAGGGTTGGCCATCCGTCGAACACCCTCCCCAGGTTCTATTTTAGACATTTGGATAATGAAGGATGGAATCGATCCGCGGCGTATACGAAGTAAGCGGTGGGGTGATCCCGCGTGATCCGTTTCATAAATGTTACCAAAGTTTACCCACATATGAAAACACCTTCCCTCGACGGGATCAACCTGGAGGTTGACCGGGGGGAGTTTGTCTTTCTGGTTGGCCCTTCGGGCGCTGGCAAGTCGACCCTGCTGAAGCTGCTCTACCGGGAGGAGGTGCCCACCTCCGGCCAGCTCCTGATCGACGGCAAGGATGTGGCGAAGCTGCCTCCCCGGGCGGTGCCCTACCTGCGGCGCAACCTCGGGGTGATCTTTCAGGACTTCAAACTCCTGCCGGACCGCACCGTGTTCGACAATGTGGCCTTTGCGCTGGAGTGCACCGACGTGCCCCGGCGGGAGATCATGCGCCGGGTGCCGGCGGCGCTGGAGTTGGTGGGGCTGCGGCACAAGAGCCGTGCGCTGGCGGCCGAGCTTTCCGGCGGCGAGCAGCAGCGGGTGGCGGTGGCCCGGGCCATCGTCCGCAATCCCGTGCTGGTGATCGCAGACGAGCCCACAGGGAACCTCGACCCCGAGAATACGTGGGCGATCATGAACCTGCTGAACCAGATCAACCAGATGGGCGCCACCGTGGTCGTGGCCACGCATGCGGCCGAGATCGTCGACAGCATGAAGAAGCGCGTCGTCGCCCTGGAACGGGGCCGCGTGGTGCGGGACGAGAACAGGGGGACGTACGGCCATGAGTCTTAGGGGATGGGTCAGCGCGCTGCGGGACGCGCTGCACAACACGCGGCGGGGGAGCCTGATGTCCCTGGCCTCCGTCCTCTCGGTGGCCGTGACGCTTCTGGTGCTGGCGGTGGTCTCGCTGCTGGCCGTGAACCTCGAGTACTGGGCAGCCACCGCAGAGAGCCAGGTGGAGATCAAGGGTTACCTCTGTACGGCCAAGCGGGACGAGGTCAAGTGTGGAGGGCGTGACCTGACCCAGGCGGAAACCGAGGCCATTCTCGAGCGCATCCGCCAGATGCCGGACGTGGTGCAGGTCACCTTCCTCAGCCGGCACGAGGCGCTGGAGCAGATGAAGCAGGCCGATCCCTCCCAGGCGGCGATCTTCGAGGGCTACGAGGGCGACGAGAACCCGCTCTCCGATGAGGTCTACGTGAAGGTCCGCGACGTGGAACTGGTCCCCGCCGTGGCGGAGCAGATCCAGCGGCTGGACGGCGTCGCCAAGGTGGACTACGGCAAGGAGATCGTGGCAGACCTGCTGGCCTTCACCCGGGCGGTGCGCATCGCAGGGCTGGGGCTGGTGCTGCTGCTCCTCTTCGCCACCGTGCTCACCCTGTCCAACACGATTCGCCTCTCGGTCTACGCCCGCCGCCGCGAGGTCTCCATCATGAAGTTGGTGGGCGCCACCGACTGGTACATCCGCCGGCCGTTCGTGCTGGAGGGCATGCTGCTCGGCGCTGTGGGCGCCGGACTGGCCGGCGGTGTGACCGCCTGGGGCTACATGCGCCTCGCTCCGGTCATCCAGCAGTCGGTGCCCTTCCTGCCCGTGGTGCAGCCTTCACTGGTCCTGGCCGACCTGGTGCTGGGCCTGCTGCTCCTGGGCGCGGCGCTGGGCGCCGTGGGGAGCTACTTCTCGCTGCGTCGCTTCCTGAAGGTCTAAGGGGGGTGTCGGATACCGTGCGCAGGGGACATCGCTGGGTCTCGATGATCGCCACAGCGCTGCTCCTCAGTCTCTTGGCGCCGCTCTCCTCCGCCCCCGCCCGGGCGAGCGACATCCGGGCGCAGCTGGAGCAGGCGCAACGTGACCTGGAGGCGGTGCGGCAGAAGCAGGCCGAGGTGCAGAACGAGCTGGCCGACCTCGCCTTCCAGGCCGAGGAGGCGGAGGCCCAGCTCAGGCTGGTGGAGGCCGAACTGATGGAGGCCAACGCCAACCTGGCGGTGATCACGGCCGAGTACGATGAGGTCTCAGCTGAACTGGAGCAGGTGGAGGCCGAACTGGACGAAGCCGAGGCCCGCTACCGGGAGAAGCGGGACGTGCTGGGCGACCGCATCCGTGCCCTCCGGGAAAACGGGCCGGTCGACTGGATCTCCGTGCTCTTCGGCGCCGCCTCCTTCCGGGATTTCGTCAGCCGCGCCGAGGTTCTCTCGATGATCGCCAAGAAGGACCGTGAACTGGTGGAGCAGGTCACCGCCGAGAAGCTCGCACTGGAGGAGAAGCAGCGCGAGGTGGAGGGGCGGAAGACCCGCCTGGCTGCTCTGAAGACCGAGGCGGAAGAGTACCAGGCTACGGTCGTGGCCAAACGGGCCGAGCGGGAGCAGGTCTCCCGGTCGCTTGCGGAGCGACGGGAGGCGCTGGCGGCACAGCTGGATGAGATGGAGTGGTACAGCCAGCAGCTCGCCGAACAGGTGGCCGCCCTGGTGCGGGAACTAAACCGCCAGGCCGGCGTGTTTGCCCCGATCCCGCCGGTCACCCCGGTGGTGATCACCGATCCGTTCGGGATGCGGTGGCACCCGATTCTCGGCACGCAGCGCATGCACTATGGTACGGACTTCTCCGCCAGCTGGGGGCAGACCGTCCGGGCCATCGAGTCCGGTGTGGTGCTTCAGACCAGCTATGACGACGTGTACGGCAACCTGGTGATCATCGACCACGGCGGCGGCATCACCTCGTGGTACGCGCACAACAGCGAAATCCTGGTGTCCGAGGGTCAGGCGGTGAGCCAGGGCGATCCGATCGCCCGCGCCGGATCCACGGGCTGGTCCACCGGCCCGCACGTGCACCTGGAGATCCACGTTGACGGCGTGCAGAAGGACCCGATGGATTACATCAACTGGTAGTCCAACCCCGACACGGCGGGGCCCGTGCCGCAGGCGCGGCCGGGCCCCGTTTGGGCGTGTGGAACTTGTTTGACCACGGCGGAACGCAAGGAGTATACTCCTAGTCAGGCTCTGATAGACATGGGGGAGAGGCTTGTTCCAAGAGAGGATGACGTGTTGTGGATGAGCGCCGCAACGGATGGCTGCTCTCTGCGGTCGCGGTGGCCCTGCTCACCGTGGTCAGCTACACCGCAGGGGCTCTCGGCCTGATTCCCTGGGCGAACGAGCAGGTCTCCCGGCTGGTTCAGCCGCGCACACCGGTGAGCAGCTCGACCTCCGGCGTGCAGGTGCAGCGGCTGGAGGAGCTGATGCAGGCGATTCAGTCCCAGTACGTCGAGCCGGTGGATGCGGAGACCCTGAACGTGGGCGCCCTGCGGGGGATGGTCCAGGCGCTGGGCGACCGCTACTCGGTTTACTACACCGCCGAGGAATACCAGGCTTTCGTGCAGAACTTCGAGCCCACGTTCAGCGGGATCGGCGTGACCGTTGAGATCTCGCAGAAGACGGGCCTCCTCACGGTGGTCTCCCCCATCAAGGGCAGCCCGGGCGAGAAGGCCGGCCTGCGCGCGGGCGACGCGATCATCGAGGTGGACGGGAAGAGCATCGTCGGCATGAGCCTGAACGAGGCCGTCGCCCTGATCAAGGGGCCGAAGGGCACCCAGGTGCGCCTGGTGGTGCAGCGGGAGGGGGAGAACGACCTGCTCCACTTCACCATCACCCGCGACACCATTACCGTGCCGGTGCTCGACTACCGCATGGTCGACAAGGAGGCCGGGGTCGGCTACCTGCGGCTCTTCGAGTTCAACAAGAAGGGCGCCGCGGACCAGGTGAAGGAGGCGATTGAAGACCTCCGCAGCCAGGGGATGACCCGGCTGATCTTCGACGTGCGGCAGAACCCGGGCGGCCTGCTGAACGAGGTGGTGGAGATCGCCTCGCTGTTTGTACCCGCCGGCAAGCCGGTGGTCTACATCGTCGAGCGGGGCCAGGAGGAGCGAGTGATCTCTTCCACGGGTGCCGCCACCTGGGACATGCCGCTGGTGGTGCTGATCGACGGCGGCAGCGCCAGCGCCTCGGAGATCCTGGCCGGCGCGGTGAAGGACACCCAGGTCGGCGTTGTGATCGGCGAGAAGACCTTTGGCAAGGGCTCGGTGCAGACCTTCTGGCGGCTGCGGGATGGGTCGGGCATCAAGCTCACCACCGCCAAGTACCTGACGGCCGGCCACAACTCCATCGACGGGGTGGGCGTGGAGCCGGACGTGGTGGTGACCAACCCCGACCGCATCATCCCCGGCGATCCGGGCGACCCGCAACTGGAGGCCGCCATCCGGTACATCAAGGAGATGACCCGCTAGACCCAGGCCGGGGCCTGCGGCCTTCCGCGCCGCAGCTGCCCCGGCCCTGCCGCGCCCGCAGGCCACGCTGCGGGCGGGTTCGCTGTTCACCAAAGCCTGTTCCGGCTCATACCCTGCACACAGGGGTGAGCCTATGGCAACCAGGATGTCGCGCACCGGCGGCGACGTGGATGTGTCCGTTGTACCGGGACCGATCCGGGGAGGGCACTGTCCCACCCCGCGCGAGATCGTCGTGGTAGACGCCAGGAAGGTGTTTGACTTCTGTACACAAGAAGACGTGCTGGAGCGCTGCTTCACCATTCCGGACCTGGGTGAGGACGCGTCAGTGCTGGACTGCCGCATCACCAACATCACGTGCGAGGAGATCATGGACCGGGAGCCGGTGATGAACGGCAACGGCCGGGCCGTGGTCTCCGTCCAGATCACGCTGACGCTGCGCCTCACCATCATGCCGGATCTGGGCCAGTCCCCGATCACGGTGGAGCGCACCGTCACGTTTCCGAAGCGGGTGGTCCTCTGCGCGCCGGAAGGCACGCAGGTCACCTGCGACGTGCAGGGGACCTGCATCTGCACGGTGCAGCCGGACGCGGCCGACGGAGAGCCCAACGTCTGCTGCACCATTCAGCTCTGCACCGTCCTGACGGTCACCGCGAACGTGAAGTTGCTGGTCCCGTCGTTCGGCTCCGTGCGGGCCCGGCGGTGCCCCTCGGCGGCCTCGCCCGCGGGCTGCCCGCCGGAGGTGGAGGACTGCGACCCGCCCTTCGGCCAGGAGGCCGCTGAACGCAACCACCGCAACTGCGGCTGCTGACGGCCGCCGGACGTTCCGCCCGTCGGCCGCCGCACTCGACGCACCGGCGCCGGACCTCCGGCGCCGTTTGTGCGCGCCCGGTTCATGGGGCCAAAGGGCACCCGCGCGACATAACATGGAGCAGGCCGGCTCCGCGCCGGTTGAAGGGGGGTTCATGTCCAGACGTGAGACGCGATGTCGTCTGCATCGAGGCGAAGAAGGTGTTCGACTTCTGCGTTCAGGAGCACCACGTGGAGCGGACCTTTCGCGCCAGCGGGATCGCCGAAGACCACCACGTCGAGGTCGACTGCCGCATCGATACTCACGAGGTCACCTGCCGGGAGGTCTCCGAACGCAAGTGCGTGGACCACCATGACCACAAGGAGGTGGTCTGCCTCGCCATTGAGGTACCCGTAACGCTGCGCCTGGTGAGCCGTACCACCGGGAAGGTTCTGCGCCGGCTGCACAAGAAGGTGCTGATTCCCAAACAGGTGGTACTCACGTTGCCTCCCGGGGCGGAGGTAGACTGCGAGGTTACGGGGGACTGCTGCTGCGTTTTCGACCACGACAACGAGGAGGTTCACTGCGCCTTCGATCTCTGCATCGCCGTCAAGTCCAAGGGTACCGTGGAGGTGCTGGTTCCCGTGTTGGGCGACTGCAAGCCCCGGGAGTGCCGCGCCACCCGTGACCGGTGCCGGTCCGTGGACGAGTGGTGATGGGGACGGAGGACACCAACTCGCCGGGGCGAGCCCGCTCGCCCTGGGTACACAGCCGTACAGAGCAAGGGTCACCGAAACATAGATCCCGAACGTTTGAGGACCGTGCCGGTGTCGCCCATCGTCAGGAGCGCTGTTGGTGTTCCGGCACCCCGCGGCGCCCGTCCGTTGGCCTTGGGGGCGAAGAGTGGCCTTCGCGCGCCTTCGGTCACTCATGGATAATTTCGAAATAATTAGGCACTAGTTTTATAATCCATAGAATTTCACTGAACGGTTACTCCCCCTGTTGCCGTCACATTAACGCCTAGACAAATGCAGGCAACGCCGAAAAGGGGGATCACCATGCGAACCGGACGCAGAGCTGTCGCCCTGCTGAGCCTGCTGGTGGCCGCCAGCCTGGTGCTGGCTGCGTGCGGGCCCAAGCCGGGAACCAACGACAGCGGAACCCAGAGCGAAACTCCCCCGGCGCAGAGCTCCGGCCAACCCGCCGTGGGCGGGGAACTCAGGTTGTTGCTGGCCAAGGAGCCTGACAGCTTCAACCCGATCCTCCACGCCACCGTCTACGGCGCCGAGATCGTCTCGCAGCTCTACGCCACGCTGTTCGAGTTCAACGAGAAGTACGAGCCCCGGCCGAACGTCGCCGAATCCTGGACCATCTCGGATGATCAGCTGACACTCTCCATCAAGCTCCGGGAGGGCATCCGGTTCACCGACGGCACCGACCTGGACGCCGAGGACGTGGCCTTCACCCTGGAGGCGATCATGGATCCCGCCTACACGGGGCCCCGGGCCGCGTCGCTCGCCGACGTGGAGTCCGTCGAGGTGGTGGACAAGTACAACCTGAAGGTGCACCTGCGTCGTCCCTCCGCCCCGCTGCTGATCAACCTCAACCACGGCATCCTCTCCAAGGAGGCCTTCGAGGGTGTGGCCATCGCCGACATGGACAAGGCCCCGGCCAGCATGGAGGAGCCCGTGGGCGCCGGTCCGTACAAGCTGAAGGAGTATGTCCGCGGCCAGTACGTGATCCTGGAGCGGAACCCTGACTGGTTCCGGTCGGCGGAGTTCGGCGGCGCACCGTTCATTGAGCGCATCATCTACCGGATTATCCCCGACAGCCAGACGGCCCTGGCCGCTCTGCAGAGCGGCGAGATCGACCGCCTGACCCCCGAGCCGGCGGACGTGGCGCTGCTGGAGCAGCAGTTCGCGGACAAGCTGACCGCCTACCGCTGGGAGCGCAACGGCTTCGGATACATGACGCTGAACACGGCCAGGCCGCCGCTGGATGACAAGCGGGTCCGCCAGGCACTGACGCTGGGCCTCGACCGCGAGGCGATCATCAGCGGCGTACTCGAGGGGCGGGGTACCATCCCGCCGGGGCCGATTCCGCCGCTTTCCTGGGCCTACGACGACTCCGTCCAGGTGTCTGGGCGTGACGTGGCCAGGGCCAGGCAGCTGCTGGAGGAGGCCGGGTTTGTACTGAACGAGAGCACCGGCATCTACGAGCGGGACGGCCAGCCCCTGAAGCTGACCTTCTTTGCCGCCGCAGGCGCCACGACTCCCGAGGCCATCGCCTCCATCGCCCGCGCCAGCTGGAAGGAGATCGGCGTTGACCTCGAGGTGCAGATGGTCGAGTTCAACGCCATGATGGACAACTACGTGCGGCCGGGCAACTTCGACATCACCTTCGGCTCTTTTACGATGGGGCTGGACCCTGACACGCTCTACTACCTGTTCCACAGTTCCGCCGGCACTCCGGACGAAACCGGAAAGGTGAACGGCTTCAACCTGGCCCGGTTCCGGAACGACCGGGTGGATGAACTGCTGGAGAAGGCCCGCACCGAGTTCGACCAGGCCGAGCGCAAGGCGTACTACGCCGAGGTCCAGCAGATCATCGCAGACGAGGCGCCGGTGATCATGGTGTACACCAACGTCTACACCGACTTCGTCAACAAGCGGGTCAAGGGGGTCGTCAACTTCCCCGGCGCCGGGGCCAGCAGTGACTTCATCTACCGCTGGTATATCGAGGAGCAGTAGCGGCTGTCGGTGGTGGGCTGTGAGCGCCGAGCGGTTGTCAGTGTGGGTTGGGGGGAGGTTGCAATCGCTGCGTGCACCTCGCCCCGGCCCACACTTTCGCTGCTTTCGCGCATCCGACCTGATGAGGCCGTGCCACCGCCCATGCCCAGACGGGGTGATTCCATGGGCCGATACCTGTTCAAGCGCCTGCTGAACACGATCCCGCTGCTCATCCTGGCCACCCTGCTCTCCTTCGCACTCATGCAGATGGCCCCGGGCGGCCCGGAGAACATCCTGCTTTCGGCCGAGGACGCCAGAATCGATCCGTCCCGGGCGGCGGTCCTGCGCGAGCGCTGGGGACTGGACGATCCGATCCCCGTCCAGTACGTGCGCTGGCTGGGCAACGTGATTCGGGGGGATTTCGGCAACTCCTACTTCTACCGGCGGCCGGTTTCCGAGGTAATCGGCGCGGCGCTTCCGGCCACGATCCAGCTGCAAGCGGCCGCCATCATCCTGACGTACCTGATCGCCCTGCCGCTGGGGGTGCTTTCGGCGGTGCGGCGGCGCTCCCGGATCGACCGCGCCGTGACCGGCCTCGCCTTCGCAGCCCAGGCGGCCCCCAGCTTCTGGGTGGCCATCCTCCTCATCTGGGGCGTGGCGCGGAACGCCGACGGCCTCATTCCCACCCACGGCATCGCCACCCCGGGTGTCGACCTGGAGACGTGCGGCCTGCTCGCGGTACTGGCCGACCGGGCCCGGCACATGGTCCTGCCGGTGACCGTCCTGGTGTTCGGCAACCTGACCAGCCTCACCCGGTACATGCGCTCCAGCATGCTCGAGGCGCTGCGGGAGGATTACATCCGCACGGCCCGCGCGAAGGGCCTGCCCGGCAAGGTTGTGGTGTATCGACACGCGCTCCGCAACGCCCTGTTGCCGGTCGTTGCCCTCTCGGGGGGCGTGCTCGCATCCCTGGTGGGAGGATCGGTGATCACGGAGACGATCTTCGCGTGGCCGGGCATCGGCCGCGTGAGCCATGACGCGGCGGTGCAGCGGGACTACACCGTTTCCATGGCAATCCTGCTCATCTCGGGCGTGCTGACGCTGATCGGCTTTCTGCTGGTCGACCTCGCGTACGTGTGGGTCGACCCGCGGATCCGGTACGACTAGAGGGGGCGTCGGCGATGGCAGCGCCCGAATCCACATCTCCGCTGCGGCAGGTGGCGAGGCGGTTTGTGCGCAACCCCGCCGCAGTGGCCGGCCTGATGGTCCTGCTCTGCCTGGGCCTGGTGGCCCTCTTCGCCCCGCAGCTCGCCCGCGAGCCGCTGGACGCGATTCACGTCGACCAGCGCCTCCGGCCACCGGGCCCCGGGCACCCCTTCGGCACCGACAACCTGGGGCGTGACGTGCTCTCGCGACTGATCTGGGGGGCGCGCACCTCGCTCTCGGTCGGCCTTGTCGCCATGAGCGTGGCCGTGGGAATCGGGACGGTGGTGGGGGCCGTGGCCGGCTTCTACGCCGGAACCTGGGTCGACCTGCTCTTCATGCGCATCGCCGAGGCGATCAGCATCATCCCGGTCTACTTCCTGGTGGTCACGGTGGTCGCCGTGGTGCGCCCCTCCCTCCTCAACGTGATGCTCGTCATTGGTCTCACCTCGTGGCCGGGTCCGGCCCAGATCGTGCGCGCCCAGTTCCTCAGCCTACGGCAGCGTGCGTTTGCCGAGGCCTCCCGCGCCGTGGGCGTCGGCGACGCCAGGCTCATCTTCCGGCACATCCTCCCCAACGCATCGGGGCCCATCATCGTGTCGGCCACGCTCGGCATCGGCAACGCCATCCTGGTGGAGTCGAGCCTCTCGTTCCTGGGCCTCGGGGCGCAGTATCCGCAGACCTCGTGGGGGCAGATGCTCTCCCAGGGGCGGCAGTTTCTGCTGCAGGCGCCGTGGGTCTCCCTGGTCCCCGGGCTCGCCATCTTCCTGGTGGTCATCTGCTTCAACTGCGTCGGCGAGGGCCTGCGGGAGGCGCTTGACCCCAAGATGGACTAATAACAGAATTTCCATACTATACCCCGGACAGTCGCCCGGGGTTTTTATCATGGTAGAGAAGCAAAAAGTGTGCGACGATATTCAGATAGGTTTATGTAAAAGAAAAGATGATAGTAGACCTCGAAGAGGAAATTCGGATGAACCGGTGAATCAATGGTGTAGTCTGATGAGTAGCACCTGCACAGAGGAGGTAGAGCACGAGAGATGAGAAGGAACCGGAAATCCTTTGCCGTCATCGCAGCCATGCTGGCGCTGAGCGTACTGCTGGCTGCGTGCGGCTCCAAGTCGACGGCGCCTACCACGACGCAGCCCAGCACTCAGGCCCCGTCTTCCGAGACGTCGTCGACGACGCCGTCTGACTCCGCGTCCGAGAGCGGGCCCAAGGTGGGCGGTGAGGTCACCCTCCGTCTCGCTGCGGACCCGGACAGCCTGAACCCGATCCTGTATTCGACCGCGTACAGTGGGATGGTCACCAGCCTGGTCTACTCCGGCCTGTTCTGGTTCGACACCGACTGGTCCCCGAAGGGCGACCTGGCCAAGGAGTGGGAGACCCTCGATGATGGCCTGACCTTCCGGGTCAAGCTGCGTGAGGGCGTCAAGTTCCACGACGGCAACGAGCTGACGTCCGAGGACGTCGTCTTCACCTTCAAGACGATCAAGCACCCCGACTACCAGGGTCCGCGCGCCGCTGACCTCGAGCCCATCGAGGACATCGTGGCGGTGGACAAGTACACCGTCGACTTCAAGCTGAAGGAGCCCTTCGCGCCGATCATCCACAACATCACCTACGGCATCATGGAGAAGAAGCTGTTCGAGGACGTGGAGGTTGCGGACCTGGGCAACCACAAGTACTCCTGGGAGCCCATCGGCACCGGCCCGTACATCTTCAAGGAGTATGTGCGCGGCCAGTACGTCCTGCTCGAGCGGAATCCCAACTGGTTCCGCAGCGAGGAGGAGAACGGCGGTCCCTTCATCCAGACCGTTCGCATGAAGGTCATCCCGGATGACCAGACCGCCCTGGCGGCGCTGGAGAACGGCGAGATCGACGTGGATACCCCGCCGCCCATGGAGGTCAAGCGGCTGCTCAGCGACTATGAGGGCAAGCTGATCCCCGTCCAGTACCAGCGCAACGGCTGGGGCTACATGCTGCTCAACACCACGAAGCCGCCGCTCGATGACTACCGCGTCCGTCAGGCGCTCACCTACGCCCTCGACCGCCAGGCCATCATCGACGGTGCGCTGGACGGCGAGGCCGTGGTGCCGCCCGGTCCGATCCCGCCCGTCTCCTGGGCTTACAAGGATGATCTGGTGACGCTCGATTACAACCCGGCCAAGGCCGAGCAGCTGCTGCAGGAAGCCGGTTACACCAAGAACGCCAGCGGCATCTACGAGAAGGACGGCCAGCCGCTGAAGCTGACCTTCTACGCCACCGCCAACAACACCACCATCGAGTCGCTCTCGACCATGGCGCGCCAGATGTGGGGCGACGTCGGCATCCAGGTCGACGTGCAGTACATGGACTTCAACGCGATGCTCGACACCAAGCTGGCCCCGGGTGACTACGACATCTCCTTCATGGCGTTCAACCTGAGCCTTGACCCCGACAGCCTCTATGCCATCTTCCACGGCAGCCTGGCCCAGCCCAACGCCGAAGGCCTGGTCATGAGCTTCAACCGGATGCGCTACAACAACCCCGAGGTGAACGCCCTGCTCGAGGAAGGCCGCCGCGAGTCTGATCCGGACAAGCGCAAGGAGATCTACGGCCAGGCCCAGCAGATCATCGTCAACGACGCGCCCGTCATCCTGATCTACTCCAACCTCTACACCGACTTCCACACCCCGCGGCTGAAGGGCGTCGTCAACTTCCCCGGCGGCGGTGCGACCATCGACTTCCTGCACAGGTGGTACATCGAGGAGTAACATCCGAGTCGCAGCGCACAGAGTGGGGGGGGGGGCGGGGGGGCCCCCCCCCCCCCCCCCCCCGCCTGGGGGGGGGGCCCCCCCCCCCCCCCCCCCCACTCTGCCCGCTCTAGCTGAAACCGTGAGGTGGTGACCGGGATGGCTCGTTACCTGACCAAACGAGTCCTGAACATGATCCCGCTTCTGTTTATCGTTACGGTGCTCTCCTTTACCATCATGCAGCTGGCGCCCGGCGGGCCGGAGTACGTGCTCCTCTCCGGCGAGGCCGACACCTCGACCGACCCCCTGGCAGCGGAACGGCTCCGCGAGAAGTGGGGCCTCAACGACCCCATTCCGGTCCAGTACCTCCGCTGGGTGGGCAACCTGCTGAAGGGAGATTTCGGCCGCTCTTACTACTACCGGATTCCCGTAGCAGAGGTGCTCGGTGACGCGCTGCCCAACACGCTCCGGCTGAACCTCGTGGCGCTGACCCTCATCTACCTGATCGCTATACCCCTTGGGGTGATCTCCGCCGTCCGTCAGTACTCCAAGACGGACATGATCGTGACCGCCACCGCTTTTGCGGGGCAGGCCGCCCCCGACTTCTGGGTGGGGACCCTGCTCATCTGGGGCGTCGCCATGAACTCGGGCGGCCTGATTCCCACCAACGGCATTGCCACGCCGGGCGTTACCCTGGCGACTCACGGCTGGCTTGCGGTCCTGACCGACCGGGCGCGCTACATGATCTTGCCGACGGTGGTGCTGGTCTTCGGCGGCATCACGGGCCTCACCCGCTACATGCGCTCCAGCATGCTGGAGGTGCTGAAGGAGGACTACGTGCGTACGGCGCGGGCCAAGGGGCTTCCGGAAAAGGTCGTCATTTACAAGCACGCGCTCCGCAACGCGCTGCTGCCGATCCTGGCGATTTCGGGCGGCCTGCTGAGCAGCCTGGTGGGCGGCGCGGTCATCATCGAGACGCTCTTCTCGTGGCCCGGCATCGGCCGCGTGGCGTGGCAGGCGGTCAACAACCGGGACTACAACGTCTCCATGGCGGTCATGCTGCTGGGCGCCGTCCTGACCATGATCGGTTACTTGCTGGTCGACATCGCCTACGTGTGGGCCGACCCGCGCATCAAGTACGAGTAGGGGGGAACTGCCGTGGCTGCACCGTATCTGAGCCAGGAGGCCGAAGACCAGCTCCAGGGCCTAGCCCAGGAGGAGAGCCAGTTCCGGCAGTTCGTCCGCCGCTTTGCCCGGAACAAGCTGGCCGTAGCCGGCCTGGTGACCCTGCTGATCCTTTACACGGTGGCCATCTTTGCCCCACACATCGCCAGTGAGCCGCTGGACGCGCGGGCCAACCTGGCCGAGCGCTACCTGCCGCCTGGCAGCCCGGGGCATCCGCTGGGCACGGACAACCTGGGCCGCGACCTGCTCTCGCGCATGATCTGGGGTAGCCGCATCTCGCTCTCCGTCGGCTTTGTGGCGATGGGCGTGGCCGTGCTGATCGGCACCCTGGTGGGCGCCATCGCCGGCTACTACGGCGGCACCTGGATTGACATCATCCTTATGCGGATCGCCGAGGCGATCGACGTCATACCAGTTTTCTTCCTGCTGGTAACGGTGGTTGCCGTTCTCAGGCCCAGCGTCTTCAACATCATGGTGGTGATCGGCCTCACGTCGTGGCCGGGCCTTTCCTACATCGTGCGCGGCCAGTTCCTGAGTCTGAGGCAGCGGGACTTCACCGAGGCTTCCCGCGCCATGGGCGCCACCGACCGCCGGCTGATCTTCCGCCACATTCTGCCCAACGCCATGGCGCCGATCATCGTCTCCGGCACCCTGCGCATCGGCTACGCGATCCTGGCCGAGGCGGGACTCTCCTTCCTGGGGCTGGGCGCGCCGCCGCCTGCGGTCTCGTGGGGGCAGATCCTCTCGATGTCGCGGTCGCTCCTGAGCAAGGCCCCCTGGATGATGCTCTATCCGGGCCTGGCGATCTTC
This sequence comes from Symbiobacterium sp., assembly GCF_040797425.1. Classification (NCBI taxonomy): domain Bacteria; kingdom Bacillati; phylum Bacillota; class Clostridia; order Eubacteriales; family Symbiobacteriaceae; genus Symbiobacterium; species Symbiobacterium sp. The sequence goes on from NZ_JBFNEH010000002.1 coordinate 124,827, forward strand.
ATCACGGTGCTCGCTTTCAACTTCGTGGGCGACGGCATCCGCGACGCCCTGGACCCCAAGTTGAAGCGTTGAGCTGTCCGCACCACAGGCGTATGCCGCCCGATTTCCCCGGCGGAGAGGCTGGGAATCGCGGCGGTTTTTCGTTTCCCGCCGCGGCGCCCGGCGCTTAACGGACCGCTGCCACCGTTTCGGCCAGCAGGTCCGGTTGATCGTAGACGAGGTTGCCCACCACAATCGTGTGCGCCCAGCGGGCCGCCAGGGCAGCCTCCCGGGCGGAGCGGATGCCGCCGCCGTAGACCACGTGCGCCGTGCCGGCGTTCTCCCGCACCGCCTGGAGGAGGGCCATGTCACCGAATGTGCCGCTGTACTCCACGTACAGAATGGGAAGCCTGAGCAGGCGCCCGGCCAGCGCTGCCCACGCGGCGGCCTCCGCAGGGGAGAGGCGGGTGTTGGCGTCCGTCAGCCGGGCGGCCGTGCAGTCGGGGTTGAGGACGAGGTAGGCCTCGGGGACCAGCAGGTCCCAGGGGATGTACTCGCCTACCACGGGAAGCAGGTGAGCCAGGGCCGCCGCCTGCGCCCCGCCCAGCCAGCGACTGTCAGGCGCGTTCAGCACCAGTGGGATGAAGAAGACCGCCGGCCCGGGCACGGCCGATTCCAGCGTGGAAACCTCCAGCGCTACCGGCACGGGCGCGTCGGCAAGGCGGGCCAGGAGCCCCAGCACCGCCTCCTGCGTCATGCCCGTGGAGCCGCCGATCACGATGGCGTCGGTGCCGCTCCGGTAGACGGCCTCGAGGGCCTCGGGCGGGAGAGGGCGTTCGGGGTCCAGCTTGGTCACGTGCCGCCACGCCCTCCAGTCCGGGGCGGGGGGCCAGGTCACCGGGGATGTGGACATACAGATCCTCCTCCGGGTTGGCAAACGTATGTTTGCGGGGTATACTGTATGGTGCGACCACGCCGAGGGGGGCGATCGGGTGAAGCCGTTCAAGGTAGTCTCCAACTTCGAGCCGCGGGGTGATCAGCCCAAGGCGATCGAGGCGCTGGCCGAGGGGATCATGCGGGGGGCGCGCGAGCAGATCCTGCTGGGGGCCACGGGCACCGGCAAGACCTTCACCATCGCGAAGGTCATCGAGAAGGTGCAGAAGCCCACGCTGGTGCTGGCCCACAACAAGATCCTGGCCGCGCAGCTCTGCTCCGAGTTCCAGGAGTTCTTCCCGGAGAACGCCGTGGAGTACTTCGTATCTTACTACGACTACTACCAGCCGGAAGCCTACATTCCGTCCACGGACACCTACATCGAGAAGGACGCCCTGATCAACGACGAGATCGACAAGCTGCGCCACTCGGCGACGATGGCCCTGTTCGAGCGGCGCGATGTGATCATCGTGGCCTCGGTCTCCTGCATCTACGGCCTCGGCTCCCCGTCGGACTACAAGGATCTGGCCGTCTCCCTGCGCGTGGGCAACCAGGTGGACCGGGACTACATCCTCCGGCGGCTGGTGGACATCCAATACGAGCGGAACGACACCAACTTCGTGCGCAACAAGTTCCGGGTGCGGGGCGACGTGGTGGAGATCTACCCCGCCGGTGCCCACGAGCGGGCGGTGCGGGTGGAGTGGTTCGGCGACGAGATCGACCGCATCTCCGAGTTCGACCCCCTCACCGGCGAGATTACCGGCACCATGAACCATGTGGCCATCTACCCGGCCAGCCACTATGTGGTGGCGGACGAGAAGCGGGAGCAGGCCCTGATCTCGATCGAGGAGGAGCTGGAGGAGCGGTTGAAAGAGCTGCGCGCTCAGGGCAAGCTGCTGGAGGCGCAGCGGCTGGAGCAGCGCACGCGGAACGACCTGGAGATGCTCCGGGAAATCGGCCACTGCCCGGGTATTGAGAACTACAGCCGGCACCTGACGGGCCGGGCCCCGGGCGAGCCGCCCTACACCCTGCTGGACTTCTTCCCTGACGATTGGCTGCTGGTTGTGGACGAGAGCCACGTGACCATCCCGCAGGTGGCGGCGATGTATAACGGCGACCGATCGCGCAAAGAGACGCTAATCGAGTACGGCTTCCGCCTGCCCTCGGCCGCGGACAACCGGCCGCTCAAGTTCTCCGAGTTCGAGGAGCGCATCAACCAGGTGATCTACGTATCGGCCACGCCCGGACCTTACGAGCTGGAGCGGGTGCCGCCGTCCCTGGTGGTGGAGCAGATCGTGCGGCCGACGGGCCTGCTGGATCCGGAGGTGGAGGTGCGGCCCACCAAGGGGCAGATCGACGACCTGTACGGCGAGATCCGGGCCCGGGTGGCGAAGAACCAGCGGGTGTTGGTGACCACCCTGACCAAGCGGATGGCCGAGGACCTGACGGAGTACCTGAAGGAACTCGGTGTGAAGGTGCGCTACATGCACTCGGACGTGGAGACGATCGAGCGCATGCACATCGTGCGCGACCTGCGCCTCGGCGTCTTTGACGTGCTCGTGGGCATCAACCTGCTGCGCGAGGGGCTGGACATTCCCGAGGTCTCGCTGGTGGCGATCCTCGACGCGGACAAGGAGGGCTTCCTGCGGGCGGAGCGCTCGCTGATCCAGACCATCGGCCGTGCGGCCCGCAACGCCGAGGGCAAGGTGATCATGTACGCCGACACGGTCACGAAGTCGATGCAGCGGGCCATCGACGAGACCAACCGCCGCCGGGCCATTCAGATGGAGTACAACCGCCGGCACGGCATCGTCCCGAAGACGATCGTGAAACCGGTGCGCGACGTGATCCAGGCCGTCAAGCCGGCCGGCGAGGCCGGCCCCGCCAACCTGCTGGATACGCCGCGCCACGAGATCCCGAAGCTGATCGACAAGCTGCGCAAGGAGATGCGGCAGGCGGCGAAGGACCTCGAGTTCGAGCGGGCGGCGGAGCTCAGGGACCTCATCATCGAGCTGGAGAAGCGGAGGTAGTCACAAACCCCACCACCAGTCTGTAGGTTCACAGCAAAATGGCGACTGATCACACGAAAAGGACGACTGGTTCACACGAACAGGCCACTGAAGACCCCGGTGTCTGGACAGTCTACCCAGCACCCCTTGCTCCACCTGGCTCGCCCGGAGGTACACATTGCCCACCGTCTCTTCGCCGATCTCGT